>NZ_JANEWL010000024.1:0-49819 GCF_028069815.1 Citrobacter sp. Awk 2 | reverse complement strand
ATATATAATAGAGAGTGAAAAACCCGCCGTAGCGGGTTTAAATAGAGAAATTGATTACTATGATGTAACCCTAAAGTTCTATGAAACTCTTCTATATCACCCGAACCACAGCCTTTTCATTTCTCCACGGCAGAAGAAGTAAAGAAAAAAACGTCATTTTTATAACCACACCTAACGTGATGAGAAGAGCCAGTTTTATGTTATACGCCCCAGTCACATCTAAGTGGCTCAAAACTTGCCAGGCATTTATTGCAGCCAGTGAGAGAAGAACCACGTAATATTTTAATAGTCGAGTTCTTTCCCAGCACCCTCTTGTTTTTGCCCAATCAATCAATACGGCATAAAACGCAATGCAGATGATAATAGCATCAGCACCCTTACCGTAAATGTAGACACTCAAGATACCCGCAAGTACCAGCAATGTGATTAACGTGCCACATAAAGCCTTAATTAAGAGCGTCTTAATATTCATTTTCACCCACTAACCAGCCAAAATAAGTCATTTTAATAACCATCACCCCACATCTCGTCTATTGAAGCATGCTAGCAACGTCTTTGCTATCCACCAACAGCAAGATTTCCAGTTCGGCGATGCGCTTTGTAGCATATTCCAGTTGAGGTTCCATCACTTCTATCCCTGATGCTGTTCAGTTTTAATATGAAGGCGCTGCTCCCCGTCTTTCGGTTCAGGCCATTGACGTTGTTTGTTAACTGCCAGCTTTTCTACCATCGCCTTGGTAATCTGCTCATCACTGATACCGGCACGACGTTGCGCATCCCATAACAGGAATTGCATGTCAGCCCATTCGCTCAGATCGCCGGGTTCAGCAGCCGCCTCGAGCGCTTCTTTGGAAAGGTGCTTCAGCGGACCAACTGGACCGACATCGCCGAAAGTAGCCTTTGACCATACTGCATGCTCACGACGTACCTGTTCGCGGGCAATCACTACAGCAATCACCTTCACAGCATCAGCCATTGCGTAGCCGAGATTACCGCCGTCGCTTTGTGCTGATGCTTTGCTGAGTATTTCGCGTATATGGTGCAGGCGATCGAGTGATACAGGACCGTGCGCCGGGTGGTTGTTAGTTGTCATGCTGCATACTCCTGATTATTTATTTCTACGCAGCACGCTGAATGCTGCAGCTGCCACTCGCGGAACTTGTCCATTTCCAAGGGCTTTAATTCTGTCCACCCGATGGGCCATCCCATGAACCACTCGACCCATTCCGGGTTCAGTTGTCCATCCTGGCGTGGCAGTGACCCATTTGGTAATGGGCGCATCTTTATCGCACTCGGCAAGTCCGGAGTTCTGCGCAGACGCTCGCTTGGACAGTCTCCGCGGATCGTTGCCTTCGCTGTAGGCCACAATCCACATCCTGTCTCTTTCATGGGGCGCTCCGCAGTTCGATGCTGAAAGACGGAACCACTTGCAGCCATACCCCATTTCGGCAAGGTCACCAATGACCACGGCAAGACCTTTTCCTCTGAGTCGTGGAGAGTTTTCCACGCAGACAAATGCAGGTCGTACTTCACTGACGATTCTAGCCATTTCTGACCACAGTCCGGAACGGTGTCCATCAATGCCGGCACCATGACCATTTGCGCTAATGTCCTGGCATGGAAACCCGCCAGAAACGACATCAACAATTCCACGCCACGGTTTCCCGTCAAAACTGCACACGTCAGACCAAATCGGGAAAGGTCGGAGGATTCCATCATTTTGTCGTTGCGCGAGAACTTGTGCGGCGTAGGCATCACGTTCAACTGCGCAAACTGTTCTCCAGCCAAGGAGGTAGCCGCCGAGTATTCCCCCGCCAGCGCCTGCGAAAAGAGCCAACTCATTCACATGCTCCTCCCAGGCGTTCCCCCTTCACGCCAATGCCAACGGCGATTGCTGACTCTTCATGTGCGCGTTTAGCAGCGTTAAGGATTGCTGCCAGTGGTGTATATCCGCCATCTATTCGGATTGTGTTGTGGATGCCCGCCATTGTGTCGCGCAATTTACTGTGGCTCGCAGACAGTTCTGCTATGCACGTCTCTGCGGCTTCCAGCGCATCCAGCAATGCCAGAACGGTGTCAGGGTTAGCAGCCTGCGAAAACTCACGGTTTGCTTCCGCATCCGGACCTTCAAAGTGCGCGATGATGAAGTTGCCGTTGGCCTGGTCGTCAGAACTGCAAATAGCCTCCCAGCCATCACCAGACTCTTTAATCCATTCTCCGGCACTTGCTGCCCGCGATTTGCTGCGCAGCGCCTGTTTGTTGAGTGCTGTCATTGGGCTGCCTCCATAAGTTGTATTACGTACCGCTTGTGTTCTTCGCTTTGAGGGACGCCTGTAAAGTTCACCGCCATGAAATAAGCGAGACGGTCCTTGTACATCACTTCATCCAGCACAATTGCGGGGAGTGAGCGACGACCAAATGCCAGTTGCTCCGCGCGAGTCATGTCTCGCCAGTAAAGCGGACCATCATCCAGGATGATTGGAATCTCATTGGTGATGAATTTTTTCAGAGTTGTGAGGCGCTGCTTACCGTCAACGACTTCTATGTAAGGAAGCTCACGCGAACACCAGTCAGGCGCCTTTGCCAGCGCCACTGAACCGATAGGAAAACCAGAAATCACTACGTTTAAGAATTCCTGCTGCTCTTCGTGCCCCCATACATACCCGCGCTGATAATTGGCATCAAAATCAAGTTCACCACCAATGATCCAGCGAATGTACATATCAACCGGATACTCCGCGGTGCGAGCGTCGAATACTTGAGCATTGCGAATTCGGTTGCTCATAGCACGGCTCCTTTGCGAAGTTGGGCGGCGAACTCGTTGGCCACCGCTGAATATGGATGCTCATGACCACCGACAACCTTCAGGCTGGCAGCAAACATCTCTACACCCTGCGCCCGCACTTCAGCCAGGAAAGCGTCGTAAGCAGGTATCTGCAATACAGCCAGTGAGCGAATCATCTTCTGCACTTCTGATGGGCATTGTTCGTAATGGTCGTCTGTGATGAATACCGCTTCGTTGTGAATTTTATCTACAGCGCTTAATTCAGCCGCCAGCGCCCTGCACTTGCTCTCGGAGTTAGCGAGTTGTACTGCCATGTCTGCGTTTTGTGATTGCAGCTCTTCGATACCAGCTTTTGCAATATCACTGGCCTTTTCCACGACACTCATCAACTCGTTAATCGCAGCCAGTTTTGATTGCTGCAATTCACATTTTTTCTCTAGTTCCTCGTAGGTTGGTTTCATGCTGTTTTTCCCTAGTTTATTTTTTCGACAAGTTCAATCCACTGTGGCGCCAGCTTTTTCTCTGCCTGTGCGCGGCTATCGGCTGGACCATTCAAATTCACGCGATAATGGTCATACGGGCATTTCAATCCACCCCATACCCAACCCATATAGTTAGGCTTTAGCGCGTATTCGGGCATATTTCCGCAGGTCGGACAGCGTGGTAACTCAGACTGTTTCATTGCACCAGCTCCTGCATCAGCGCGCCGTGTTTGCGAATGCTGCGAACGGCTTCACGAAGTTTTTCCAGGTTGGCCAGCTTCGCTTTCGTACGGCGAATTTCACTTGAGATACCGCGTACCGTTGGGATCAGCAGATCATCAGGACGGCTGACGAAAGCGGGAATTTCCTCGACAATTTCAGTGACAGATTTTTCTGGTACCGGTGGAGTTGATGTCTCCAGTTGCTGTGGTGCTGAGCTTTTGTTTTTCACTGGAGCAGCGGCCGGTAGCGAATAAACAAACTTGCTGCCCACTTTTTCGCGGATAATCCGCCCTTTTGTCATGTGGTGAGTCAGCATTGGCGCCACGCGTTTGGACTCAATACCTGCCAGTGTTGCCAACTCAAGGGATGTCTGTGGTCCATGTTCCGCCAGTAATGTGATGACGTCACTGACTGATACGCTTGCCGGTGTTTTGCAGACAGAACTGATCTCTTTAGGCTGTGATTTAACTTCCTCGGTGACAACTTTCCAGTACCCGTTAGCCTGAACAACCTCGTTACGCTCTTCGTGCTCACGCAGCATCCCGATCACCGCCGCCGGCTCAATTTTCATGCGCGCCGCAATTTCACGGGCTGTCGCTTTTTCCATCGCTTTCAGTACGTCTAAAATGGTTTCCATAAAATTCTCCAGGTTATTTTTTAGCCCCTGAAACCTTCAGGGATACTGTTGTCCGGGACTGAAATGGCGTTAACATCCCGTGGTTGTGTGTTACCGCCAAGGCGGATAATTAATTCATCCCACTTTTCCCGTAGCTTTGAAGGGCTCAGGACGTTGCGACACCAGAACGGATCGCGTTGTACGCGTTTGAATAAATCGCAAATCTGGCGATGGGTACGCCCGTCTATGCAGCGCATCAGGCGTATTTCGTTTGCCCAGGCATTCCAGTTAGGATCTTTTGGGCGTGACAGTTCGCCGTCAGTCTCGGCGGCCTTCTCGTAGAGTTTTTTGATGCGGGAAAAAATCCACTCAGCGCACTGGTGATCCTCTGGTGTGCCCCATTTGCCTTTTTGATGTTCAGAAGATGATTTTTTTTCTTCGCCTGTGGATAAATCGGCTTCCGGGGACGCAGTTCCCGGACAAGAAGAGATCTGTATGTATTTATCTGTTTTAAGATCTGTATAGAGAATAGATTCGGCTTGAGAGCCGTTTCCAGGATTCGGCTTATGAGCCGTTTCCATTCGGCTTAAGAGCCGTTTGGTTTCGGCTTGAGAGCCGTTTCCATTCGACTTAAGAGCCGAATCCAGAACTGGCGGGAATATCAGGGCAATTAATGCCTCTTCATTGATGCGATAATGCATCTTCGGCGTACCGTTTACCTTGCGTTTCTTCTCTTCGATAACACCGGGCAAATACTGGCTGATTATTTTGCTTATCGCCTTGCGGATCACGTCCTCGCTGGACGCACGAACTTCCGCGGCAATTACCGCATGCTCTTTGTAAAACCAGCCATTTTCCAGGTGGGATTTACCAGACCAGAACACCAGTTGATTCAGAATCGCCGCGAGTAAATGCTGCTGGCGGTCACCGGCGAAAAAATCCAGGTAAGGACAAGGGATCGTGATGCTGTTCCCCTGACCGGACATCGACTGGACAATCTCAAAAATTCTACTCACACATAACTCCGTACCTGCTGTGCGCTCTGTCATGACTGCACCTTCATGAACTTGAGTTCAAACTCTCTCCGGCCTGTCTCGCAGATGTCCTGATAACCTTCGTATCGGTACATAACCCGAAGATGAGAAACTCTCATTACCGTCACCATGCGTCCGCGTTCGTTGCGGTATTTCATCCCCGGAATCAGTTCAGCGCTGCGATCGACTGTCTCCGCCGGTACTCTGTGCTTCATCGCATTTTTCATGCGGTCTACAAATTCCTGGGCAAGCATGGGAGCCTCCTATTACGCCGCGCGCGGACCAAGTTGATTGAACTGGATGCTGACGCCGGGAATGAGATCGGCCAGCGCCTGAATTGCCTCTGCCGTTTCTTTGCGGATTACCTGCATTGGCTTACCAGTCAGCACCGCGCTGGTCGCCTCGATGCACTCGCGGTTCGCAATGGCCACCAGGTTATGTAAGTCATGCTGACCAGCCAGCTCTGCATCCATCGCAGCCCTGATTGCTGGCGCCAGTGCAGCTGCCTGACCACGATAGTTCGGCGTGTCATTTCGAAATGCCCGTTGGATGATCTGCGTGTTGTTATGCAGGCGGCGCGCATACTCTGACGGGTCCACGATATCTGCCAGGCTGTCCAGCAAATCACCGTAGTGATGCGCTGTAATCAGCGGGACTATCTTTTTCCAGCCCCCTTTCCTGCCATCCTTCATCGCCCACTCTTCCAGCTCGATAGCCAGCAATTTGATCTCATTGATTTTCATCATTCAATTCCCCTGACCGTTTTGCTTTAGCATGTTTGTCATAGACTTGAGGGTCATATCGCAGGGCACCACCAGAAGCGATTTGCAGTCTCATCGCATTTTTCTCTGGTACGAGTTCGCCCCATACAGAAACCGATGAAGCAGCAACACCAGCAGCTTTTGCCAGTTTTGATTTGCTTCCAAAAAAATTAACTGCATCTTTTTTAAACACGATCACTCCTCCTTAGGTTTTCCTAAGGAAAGTAGATCGTAGAGAAATTTAAGTCAAGAGAATTTAGAATTACCTAATATGGACAAAGAAACCTTCGGTACTCGTCTTTTAAGGCGACGCAAAGAGTTAAACCTTTCCCAGGCTGCCTTGGGCAAACTGGTAAAGGTTGCGCACGTCACGATTTCTCAGTGGGAACGCGATGAAACTCAACCGGCGGGAAAGAGGCTGTTTGCCCTTAGCAAAGGCCTGCAGTGCGCACCAGCATGGCTTCTCTTTGGTGATGAAGCCCAAATTCCCGGTGCGCCGGTACCATTAGAAGAGCAAAGAGAGTTAACTGAGATTCAATTAGAGTTATTAGATCTCTTCGATTCACTTCCCGAGTCAGATCAGATTGGCTTCCTCAATGAGTTACGCGCCCGTAACGAAAACAACAGCATCCGCCTTCAAGAACTGCTAGAGGCAGAGAAGAGAAAAAGAAAAGCCCGAGTAAAATAAACGAAAAAATTCAACTCATAAAATCAATGAGTTATGTTTTGACACCTCAAAACTTAGGTTTTTCTACAAAATAAACCTTGATCGAAAGCTTAAGTTAATCTAAGTTCATCCCATCAAGTAACCACACGCAGTGATTACTCAGAATCAAAATGTTCCGCCTACCCGGCGTTAATGGGTTTAACAGCGAACAGGCAGGATGCCCACGAAGTAGCCGCCAGGGGCGTATGAAAACCGGGATGATTCGCTAGCAGATGATTTCAAAGGAGATGGAAAAGATGAATGAACAGGATTTGAAACATGTGATCGCATCATTGCTGGAAGACACTAAACGCTTGCAGCAGATCGAGCCAAATGCAGGCACTGAGGCCCGTATTTTGTTAGCAAAACAGGCATTAAATAATTGCGTAGCGCAAACCCCTGATCGAACCAAGTTCATGAATTTCATGGCTGACACGATCACCCCTCTGCCATGCAATGGAGAGAGGGTGAGCCGTGTTTATCACGACACAATGGTTAAAGCTTTAAGAATCGAGCTTGATGGGCTTAGGCGTAAGATCGTGATGAACGAAATCGTTGCCAACTAAGGAAGCAGACGGAAGTAAGCATGCGCTTTGCTCAAATTTACAGACAAATATATTTGCGTCAACACCGACGCTGTTAGCAATTGAAAATGTTTGATCAAGGATTTGTTGGCAGTTCATTGTGCTTTTAAGGATATATCCCTCTGGAATCAGTCTACAGCAGCTATCGTCAGACTCTTTGATTGTTTTCTGGTACAGAAAGTTAAGCATAAATTCTTCAAATTTTTTGGTCTGTTCTGCTGTAGGTTCAAACAGACGAACGTGAACATAAAACTTGTTCATTAGGTTTCCTTGCTGGCGGTGTGAGAACTCCAGCATACCACCGCGCCTGATGTGGTTAAAAGCAGGCCAAAGCAATAACAAGTAGAACCCGTTCTGGCGGCCCGGTGTTTTCCCGTATGTATCCGGCCACCGCCAGCTTTTTCAGGGAACAACATGCAAGCGCACTCCTTCACTTACCAGTTGGGTGACAGGTATGAAACAGGCGGAGTGCGCTTGCAGATGTGATTAATTGCTGTGTGTGCCGCGTGGTATTTGCCCATCTCCCACGATGGGCACCTTTTTTACCGGAGGATTTATGAGAAATTCACTGCCAGTAATACCGAACGGGGATCCTGATGTGGAAAGCTCAGTAAGTAATTTTATTCATCAGTTAAGCGCTCCTGCGCTTCGCGACTGCCTGACAGCTGAACTCGAAGCGATGTACGAACAACAGAAATCTACTCTCGATCACACTGAACATCTACTCAGGATGGTGCGTGCCAATGGTTAAATTTACCAGAGAAGATATTGCCCAGCGCACAACTGAAGCTGAATATAAAAAAGCTGTGGCTGATATAACTGGGGTTCAAAAATATAAAGATGAGGCAGTGCTGGATATTTGCTTCATCAAAGTAATGATCCAAATAGTTAACGACCAGAGGGTTAATATTAGCGAGTTTTTACGCTGACATTTTATTTACCCCCTTCGATAACTTCTAACAATTAAAAGAGTTTTTATTTATGCCTTAACTGGCAGGGCTAACTATATCCATTAATGATGGTCATGCCATAGCCAGCAATGCAGGGAGGATAAGTGACACTTGAGTGTTGTCCGTATTGCAAAAAATGGGGCTCTACTGACTCCATGTATAAATCAACAAAAAGAATGCATAAGAGAGTAGTGACTGCTTATTTCTGTAGCCTTGAGCATGCTATCTCCTACAAACAAATTCATGAACCGCGGCGCTGCAATTTAAACAGAAGTAATGCGCGCCATTCACACAAACATTATTGAGGTTATTATGACAACTGGATTAAAGAACTTTGGCGGGAGATTCGAACCGAAAAAAAGTGCGCTTGAAAAAGACAGTACGCTTCCGGTTTATGTTGCTTTTAAACAAGCTAAGAATAAAACAATAGCAAAAACATTACTACATGCGGATTTTATACAGTTCGCACCAGATTATGCTGATGATTATTTTGCTCCCAAGGTATGGGAAACAGAGGAAGGAATGTTCTGTACTGTTGAAGGGCAGTTCTATACCGACCTCTTCACCGGTGACATTATCTGGAATGCTGAAAAAGGCGAACCAGAGCGCGTTATGGTTGAACCAGAGCTAGCTGACGGTAATGAACAACTTAATGCTGACGCGACAGAAGAAAAAATGAAACCGGTGAAAGAACTGGACGTGCTGGCCCGCTCATACTGCCTCGCGGTGTTTGGTGTCATTGATGAAATCACCCCTTCTCAGTATGGCCAGTTAATCGACATGCTGAATGATGATGAATTTAGCCCTTTACGCGAACAGGCAGAGGGTCTTGCCAAAGAACCCCGCATTCTTGCCATGCTTCCTGAAAAACAGACCGAATGCCTGGCCTGGGTGCGTCAGAGGGCGCGCGACAATGCTAAATGGCCAGACTATAAGAACCTGTTTACCCAATGGGCTGATACACCTCCTGATAAACGCGAGCCAGCAAAGCGCGATGAGAAAAAACCGAGCATGAGCGAACTTGCTACCAGGCTTCGCTATCACACAGCCATGGGGAAATTATCCCGATCCATGGATTTCGACGTGTGCAGTCCTCCAGTTGGCATTGAAATGCGCATCAATACCATGCAGTGCGGTAAAGATGTCGAGATTGATGACTGGTGTGCGCCATTTTCACGTACGCCGGGTATTCATGATTATCACCCGGCGTCCATCGTGGCCATCATCAAAACCGCTGATGAAAAACTTCATATTTACCCTGGCGAACTGCGCCAATACATCGATAGCTGCATTGAGGGTTTTGACTGCGTTAATCCACCACAACTGGTCATTGATATTGCCTGCGGCCGTACGTCTGCCCCGCTGCCACAAAAAAATGATGGAGCAAAATCTGATGGTAAAACCGAACAGACGTTACAGGACGAAAATTTACCACCAGCAGTCTGCCCGTTTCGCGCTGCAGAACTCGACAGGGAACTGGATGTAGCATTTGCCAATAGCGCCTCAAATGAAGGTGAAAAAACGGAAGTAACCGAACAGGAAGACGACCGGCCACTTCTGGATGATCATGAAATTGAAATTTCCCACGCGCTGAACGACCTGCTTTCCGGGCGTACTGACATTATGGGTAAAGAAGAAGCGGAAGGCGTTGTGGCATGCACCGGTCATATTATCGCTGACGTTCTTCCTCTGTTGATCATCGATATCGCCACCACTGAATTTTGTCTGTCGCCCAATTTCAGCGATGAAGAAGTTCACGATGTCGCAACGACAATTCTTGATGGCTGGTCTGATGATGTGTCCGTTCGTCAGAAAATCGCCCTCGATGCGATCGTGGAATATCGTCGCCCGGAACCACCGAAACCGGTGGTGATGGATCCTCCCGTGGTTACCGTTAAGCCGAAAAAGGAACCAGAAACTGTATCTGCGCCAAAACCTGAACCGATGACCCTCACCTACCGCCAGCAACTAACGCTCGCAGCTCTGCAGGGGATGTGTGCTAACCCGGCATACCGCGGCGATTTTGACGAATTTCCTCACATGGCCGCAGTGTTGGCCGCTGGGGTTATAAGTGCGGAGGCGGAGCTGTGACAGTGAATTTAACCGGCGATGAAGCCCTGATCCGCTCTCTGCACGTCTGTGATGATGGATGTGACTGGACGGCCTGGCATGTATGGCGAATGGGAGAACGGCGGCGCATAAGCGAACATGTTTTCACGCGAGCGCCAGTTCGTCCGCGCGCTATAGCGAATAGCATAAGACCCAAGAAAAAACGGTGCCGAAAACAAAAGGCAAAACCAACTACTGATTTTTGATTATCAACATTCGCCAGCTGCAGCATGTACTGTAGTGGCTGGCGGCATCGGAGTTATGTATGTCGCAACTCATTTTCAGCGAAGAGTGGATGGTTGAAGCGCGACTAACAGAAAAGACCGGCTTGTCTGAAAGACAAATTAAAAGTTATCGGTTGAATTTGTGGATCGAAGGCGTGCATTTCAAACATCTGACAGCTCTCGGAGAAACTGACAATTCTAAAGGTCTGCTTTGGTACAACTATCCAAAGATTAACCAATTAGTACAGGAAGCATGATGGACTTTCCAACTGGTGTTGAGCTGCATAATGGAAAAATACGGATCACATTTATCTATCGCGGCAAACGTTGCCGCGAAGTCCTTCGGGGCTGGACGGTGACCAGCAGCAACATCAAAAAAGCTGGAAATCTTCGCGCGCTCATAGCAAGCGAAATACAGCTCGGTAAGTTCGACTATGCGGAACGCTTCCCGGAATCCAAAGCACTTAAGAGGTTTATCACAACCAAAAAAATCACCACGTTTAAAGAGCTGAGTGATTTTTTTATAGACACCAAAGCCTTAGAAGTATCTGGTGCAACACTGCTATCGCTTACTTCGGTCGTAAATACGTTACTACGTGTAATCGGAGAAAATACCCGTCTGGTAGATATTGAGCATGCCGACATTTTGCATTACCGAAAGGAGTTATTGACCGGGACAATTATTAACCCGGCAATGCCAAATCTGGCCAGGCAGGGCCGCGCGCCCTCAACAGTCAATAAACAGATGGCAGTTTTATCAGAAATGCTTAAGCTCGCAAACCGAAGCCAGTTTATATTGCATGCTCCTTATGAAGGAGTGTCGCGACTCAAGTTATCTAAAAATGATCCCGACCCACTTTTACTTCATGAATACCAGGCACTGATAGCCGCCCTTCCCCGTAGCCAGGCATTAATCATCATTGTTGCCGTACATACGGGGATGAGGCCGGGCGAGATATGCGCCCTGGCATGGGAAGACATTGATTTGGTAAAAGGTGAAATCCACGTATCCAGAAGTTTGACGAATAAGCGAGTATTTGTACCCCCTAAGACAGATGCCGGAATAAGGACGATAACGTTGCTTAAACCTGCTCTGGATGCACTGAAGGAACAATACGAAGTCACCGGCGCTAATCCGAAGCAAGAAATTCGATTTCACCATCGGGAGATCGGAAAAACTGAGCAGCAATCTCTTCGCTTCGTTTTTTCACCGACAGCATATTCGTCAAAAAAAGGCAGTTACTTCTCCAAGAACTCGATTGCCTATGGCTGGAAGCGAGGTACTAAACTTGCCAATATCCGCGAAAGGAATCCTTATCAGTCACGGCATACCTATGCCTGCTGGACGTTGATGGCCGGAGCGAACCCATCATTCATAGCGAGTCAGATGGGACATGAAGATGCGCGAATGGTGTACGAGGTTTACTCCAAGTGGATTGGCGACATGAACCAGGATCAGGTCAACATGCTGAACAATCAGATGCCAACAGCACTGCCCCCAGGACGCCCCTACGGGCGAGGGAGCATGAAAAAAGTTATTTAATTTCATAGCGCTGCTTACAATATACATAATCAGCGTTAAACTATTCGTACCATGAATTTAGGGAGAAACAATGATGCGCGTGCTGGTTGTTGAGGATAATGCATTATTACGCCACCACCTTAAGGTTCAGCTACAGGATTTAGGCCACCAGGTGGATGATGCAGAAGATGCAAAGGAAGCAGACTATTTTCTTAATGAACACCTGCCGGATATTGCGATCGTCGATTTAGGGCTCCCCGATGAAGACGGACTGTCGCTGATCCGCCGCTGGCGCAGCAATGATGTTTCATTGCCCATTCTGGTATTAACCGCCCGTGAAGGCTGGCAGGACAAAGTGGAAGTGCTCAGCGCCGGTGCAGACGATTACGTCACAAAACCGTTTCACATTGAAGAAGTGGCTGCAAGAATGCAGGCACTGATGCGTCGCAATAGTGGTCTGGCCTCGCAGATTATCTCGCTGCCGCCATTTCAGGTGGATCTTTCTCGCCGCGAACTGTCCGTGAACGATGAAGTGATTAAACTTACGGCGTTCGAATACACCATTATGGAAACGCTGATCCGTAATAGCGGCAAAGTCGTTAGTAAAGATTCGCTTATGTTACAACTCTACCCGGATGCTGAACTGCGAGAAAGTCACACCATTGATGTCTTAATGGGACGTCTGCGCAAAAAAATTCAGGCGCAATATCCGGACGATGTGATCACCACGGTACGTGGACAGGGTTATCTTTTTGAACTGCGCTGATGAATAAATTACTGCGTCATTTTTTCCCGTTATCACTGCGGGTGCGCTTTTTGCTGGCAACCGCAGGCGTTGTACTGGTCCTCTCGCTGGCTTACGGCATGGTGGCTTTGGTTGGCTACAGCGTCAGCTTTGATAAAACAACATTTCGTCTGCTGCGTGGCGAAAGTAATCTGTTCTATACACTGGCCAAATGGGAAAACGGCAAAATCAATGTCGAGCTACCTGAAAATCTCGATATGCAAAGCCCCACAATGTCGCTGATTTATAATGAAAACGGCAAACTGCTCTGGGCCCAACGCGACGTTCCCTGGCTGGTACAACGTATTCAACCAGACTGGCTAAAGACAAATGGTTTTCATGAGATTGAAGCCAATGTCGACGCCACCAGCACATTGCTACGCGAAGATCATTCGGCGCAACAGAAGCTAAGAGAAGTCAGAGAAGATGACGATAACGCAGAAATGACCCACTCCGTGGCAGTGAACATCTACCCTGCCACCGCCAGAATGCCACAACTGACCATTGTGGTTGTTGATACCATTCCTATTGAGCTCAAACGCTCATATATGGTCTGGAGCTGGTTTATTTATGTGCTGGTTGCCAATTTGCTGTTGGTTATCCCGCTGCTGTGGGTCGCAGCCTGGTGGAGTCTGAGACCAATCGAATCACTGGCGCGCGAAGTCCGTGAGCTTGAAGAGCATCATCGCGAGATGCTTAATCCTGCCACCACGCGTGAACTCACTAGTCTGGTGCGCAACCTCAACCGCTTATTAAAGAGCGAACGTGAGCGCTACGATAAATACCGCACCACGTTAACGGATCTCACCCACAGCCTGAAAACACCGTTGGCCGTGTTGCAAAGCACACTACGTTCGATGCGTAATGAGAAAATGAGCGTGAGCGATGCTGAACCCGTCATGCTGGAGCAAATCAGCCGTATTTCTCAGCAAATTGGCTATTATCTGCATCGTGCCAGCATGCGCGGTAGTAGCGCCCTTCTCAGCCGGGAATTGCATCCGGTTGCACCGTTGCTGGATAAACTGACCTCTGCATTAAACAAGGTGTACCAGCGTAAAGGGGTTAACATTAATCTCGATATTTCGCCTGAGACAAGCTTTGTGGGTGAACAGAACGATTTCGTCGAAGTACTGGGCAACGTCCTGGATAACGCCTGTAAATATTGTCTGGAATTTGTCGAGATCTCAGCGCAATTAACGGAAGATCATCTGCACATTGTGGTAGAGGATGACGGCCCCGGTATTCCACGCAGTAAACGTGAAGTGGTGTTCGACCGTGGTCAGCGTGTGGATACCTTACGCCCCGGGCAAGGTGTGGGCCTGGCCGTCGCACGTGAGATCACCGAGCAATATGACGGGCAGATTATCGCTGGCGACAGTCTGCTGGGCGGAGCGCGCATGGAAGTTATTTTCGGCCGCCAACATCCGGGACAAAAAGACGAGTAATCTTTATATGTAATAAATATGTACTGACTTCACGCTTGCGGTTAAGTATCCGTTATAATCGGTTGCAGATACCAGCCTGCGGGATGCTCATTATGGAATACCAACTCACTCTTAACTGGCCCGATTTTCTTGAACGTCACTGGCAAAAACGCCCGGTGGTCTTAAAACGCGGCTTTAATAACTTTATTGACCCACTCTCCCCTGACGAACTGGCTGGGCTGGCAATGGAAAGCGAAGTCGACAGTCGGTTGGTCAGCCACCAGGATGGCAAATGGCAGGTTAGCCACGGTCCTTTCGAGAGCTATGACCATCTTGGGGAAAACAACTGGTCACTGCTGGTCCAGGCCGTAAACCACTGGCACGAACCTACCGCAGCGCTGATGCGGCCATTCCGTGAATTGCCGGACTGGCGCATTGACGATTTGATGATCTCATTTTCGGTACCCGGCGGTGGCGTTGGCCCGCATCTGGATCAATATGATGTGTTCATCATCCAGGGAACCGGTCGCCGTCGCTGGCGTGTGGGTGAAAAACTGCAGTTGAAGCAGCATTGTCCGCACCCAGACCTGCTCCAGGTCGATCCGTTTGAAGCCATCATTGATGAAGAGTTGGAGCCGGGCGATATTCTGTATATTCCACCTGGATTCCCGCACGAAGGCTACGCATTGGAAAACGCGATGAACTACTCGGTCGGTTTCCGCGCACCGAATACCCGGGAGCTGATCAGCGGATTTGCTGATTACGTTCTGCAACGCGAACTGGGTAGCACGTACTACAGTGATCCCGATCTGCCACCGCGCGACCATCCGGCAGACGTGCTGCCACAGGAAATGGACAAGCTGCGCGAAATGATGCTGGGGCTCATTAACCAGCCGGAGCATTTTAAACAGTGGTTTGGCGAGTTTATCTCTCAGTCGCGTCATGAACTGGACGTTGCTCCGCCTGAGCCGCCTTATCAGCCTGATGAAATCTATGATGCCCTGAAACAAGGCGATGTCCTGGTCCGTCTGGGTGGGTTGCGCGTACTGCGCATTGGCGATGACGTTTATGTAAATGGTGAGAAAATTGACTCACCGCACCGTCCGGCGCTGGACGCACTCGCCAGCCATATTGCGCTGACAGCGGAAAACTTTGAGGATGCGCTGGAAGATCCGTCTTTCCTCGCCATGCTTGCCGCACTGGTGAATAGCGGATACTGGTTCTTCGAAGGATAAACTATTGAGAGTGCGCCGGATGGCGCTTCGCTTATCCGGCCTACAAATATCGTATCCCGTAGGCCGGATAAGCGAAGCGCCATCCGGCCTCTACCGGCAAAAGCGGCTACTGTTTCGCCGTCAATTCCGCAATACGCACAATCACCTGTACGGCTTTTTCCATGCCTTCCAGTGTCACAAACTCATGCTTACCATGATAGTTATAGCCACCGGTGAACAGATTCGGGCAAGGTAATCCCATGAACGACAGTTGCGCGCCGTCGGTGCCACCACGAATGGGTTTAAGATCCGGCTCGATGTCACAATCACGCATTGCCTGCTGGGCGATATCCAGCACATGCGGATGCTCGATCACTTTCTCGCGCATATTGTAATAGCTGTCTTCAATCACCAGCTCGATATAGCAGTCCGGATGTAACCCTTTACCGACCTTTTTGGCGATATCCATGATTTTGCGTTTACGCGCTTCAAACTGCTTACGGTCAAAATCGCGGATAATGTAATGCATATCAGCCCGATCAACCGTACCTTTCATGCTTGCCAGATGGTAAAAACCTTCATAGCCTTCCGTCGCTTCCGGGCTTTCATCGGCAGGAACTTCGGCATGGATGCGAGCCGCCAGCGACAGTGCGTTCACCATCACCCCTTTTGCCGTACCCGGATGCACATTGTTACCGACGATCTTGATATTGACCGACGCTGCGTTGAAGTTTTCAAACTCCAGTTCGCCCACACCGCCACCGTCGACGGTATAGGCCCACTTCGCGTCAAATGCTGCAACGTCGAAATGTTTCGCGCCTTTACCGACCTCTTCATCTGGCGTAAAGGCCACGCGGATATCACCGTGTGGAATATCTTTTTGTATCAACACGGCCAGTGCGGTCATAATTTCCGCAATACCGGCTTTATCATCCGCACCCAGCAGCGTTTTGCCGTCTGTGGTGATCAACGTCTGACCCAGAAGTTGATGCAGCACCGGGAACATTACCGGCGACAGAACCTCATCGCCAATACCGAGCGCAATATCGCCGCCACGGTAATTTTCAACGATTTGCGGATTGACGTTTTTGCCACTGAAATCCGGTGAGGTATCCACATGGGAAATAAAACCGATAGCGGGAATATTGCCGGCAACGTTTGCGGGCAACGTTGCCATCAACGTCCCCTTGTCGCTCAAGGTAATATTGACCAGCCCCATCTCTTCGAGTTGCTGCTTGAGCAACTGCAATAACTTCCACTGTCCTTCAGTGCTGGGTACCTGCCGCACGCCCGATTTTGATTGGGTGTCCAGCGACACGTAGTGTAAAAAACGCTCAAGTAGTTTATCCATGCAGTCACCCTCACTTTTTGTGACAACATTATCAATAAGCAACAAAAGACAAATATTGCGTCAGGTCACTTTTATCCCCGCAAGTGAGAATATTTCGCCATGACATCCTTCTGAATATAAAGCTAAGTCAGTAATTCGCAACAAGGATTGGCGATTACAACGCTTTGCCGTAGAATAACGGCCCTCATTAAGAGTCATCAAGGTGGTTAACCACAAACCCCGCATCGGTCAGCCATCCGTTGCGTTTACATGGGACAGAGTAAAAAATTGAATAAACAACCGCGTTCGCTTTCTCCACTGGTGCAACTAGCGGGAATTCGCAAGAGTTTCGATGGCAAAGAGGTGATTTCCAACCTGGATTTGACCATCAATAATGGCGAATTTCTCACGCTACTTGGCCCCTCTGGCTGCGGTAAAACAACCGTTCTTCGCCTGATTGCCGGTCTGGAAACGGTTGATTCCGGTCATATTATGCTGGACAACCAGGACATCACTCACGTTCCTGCGGAAAACCGCTACGTGAATACCGTATTCCAAAGTTATGCCCTATTCCCCCACATGACCGTTTTTGAAAATGTGGCCTTTGGTTTACGCATGCAAAAAACCCCCGCAGCCGATATTCCTCCGCGCGTCACCGAAGCTCTGCGCATGGTGCAACTGGAAGAGTTCGCTCAGCGAAAACCGCATCAACTCTCCGGTGGCCAACAGCAGCGCGTGGCGATTGCCCGTGCGGTGGTCAATAAACCGCGTTTGCTTCTGCTGGATGAGTCTCTCTCTGCGCTGGACTATAAACTGCGTAAGCAGATGCAGAACGAACTGAAAGCGTTACAGCGTAAACTCGGTATCACTTTTGTTTTTGTCACCCACGATCAGGAAGAAGCACTGACAATGTCAGATCGTATTGTGGTCATGCGTGATGGCAAAATTGAGCAAGATGGCACACCGCGAGAAATCTACGAAGAACCGAAGAATCTGTTCGTCGCCGGGTTCATCGGTGAAATCAATATGTTTAACGCGACGGTCATTGAACGTCTGGACGAACAGCGTGTCCGTGCTAACGTTGAAGGTCGCGAGTGTAATATTTACGTGAACTTCGCGGTAGTCCCCGGACAGAAGCTACACGTACTGTTGCGTCCGGAAGATCTGCGTGTTGACGAGATCAACGACGATAATCATATTGAAGGACTTATCGGTTACGTGCGTGAACGTAACTATAAAGGCATGACACTGGAGTCCGTTGTTGAACTGGAAAATGGCAAGATGGTAATGGTCAGCGAATTCTTCAACGAAGACGATCCTGACTTCGACCACTCGCTCGACCAGAAAATGGCGATTAACTGGGTAGAAAGCTGGGAGGTCGTACTGGCTGATGAAGAACACAAGTAAATTCCAGAGTGTGGTGATCGTCACCATTGTCGGTTGGCTTGTGTTGTTTGTCTTTCTGCCCAACCTGATGATCATCGGCACCAGCTTTTTGACCCGTGACGACGCTAATTTCGTCAAAATGGTCTTTACGCTGGAAAACTATGCTCGCCTGCTCGATCCGCTCTATTTTGAGGTGCTGGTTCACTCCCTCAATATGGCGCTGATTGCCACACTCGCCTGTCTGGTACTCGGCTATCCGTTTGCCTGGTTTTTGGTAAAGCTGCCGGAGAAAGTGCGTCCACTGCTGCTCTTCCTCCTGATTGTTCCGTTCTGGACCAACTCGCTTATTCGCATCTACGGACTCAAAATTTTCCTCAGTACCAAAGGCTATCTCAACGAGTTTCTACTCTGGCTCGGCGTGATTGATACGCCCATTCGCATTATGTTTACCCCCAGCGCGGTCATTATTGGCCTGGTGTATATCCTGCTGCCATTTATGGTGATGCCGCTCTACTCCAGCATTGAGAAACTGGATAAACCGTTACTCGAAGCTGCGCGCGATCTGGGTGCCAGCAAACTTCAGACCTTCACCCGCATTATTATCCCGCTGACAATGCCGGGAATTATTGCCGGATGTTTGCTGGTTATGCTGCCAGCCATGGGGCTGTTTTACGTATCCGACCTGATGGGCGGCGCGAAAAACCTGCTGATTGGTAATGTGATTAAAGTGCAGTTCCTGAACATCCGCGACTGGCCGTTTGGGGCCGCCACCAGTATTACCCTGACCATCGTCATGGGGCTGATGCTGCTGATCTACTGGCGCGCTTCCCGCTTGCTGAACAAGAAGGTAGAACTCGAATGATCGGTCGACTGCTTCGCGGCGGTTTTATGACCGCTATCTACGCGTACCTGTACATTCCAATCATCATTTTGATTGTGAACTCCTTTAACAGCTCGCGCTTTGGCATTAACTGGCAAGGCTTTACCACCAAATGGTACGGCCTGCTGATGAACAACGACAGTTTGCTGCAGGCGGCACAGCACTCACTGACGATGGCCGTGCTCTCCGCGACCTTTGCCACACTGATCGGTTCACTGACTGCGGTCGCTCTGTATCGTTACCGTTTTCGTGGCAAGCCATTTGTCAGCGGCATGTTGTTTGTGGTGATGATGTCGCCGGATATCGTGATGGCAATTTCGCTGCTGGTGCTGTTTATGCTGATTGGCATTCAGTTGGGCTTCTGGTCGTTGCTGTTTTCGCATATTACCTTCTGCCTGCCTTTTGTGGTGGTGACGGTCTACTCACGTTTGAAAGGCTTCGACGTACGTATGCTTGAGGCAGCAAAAGACCTGGGTGCCAGTGAAGTGACTATTCTGCGCAAAATCATTCTGCCATTGGCCATGCCTGCGGTAGCTGCGGGTTGGTTGCTGAGCTTTACGCTGTCGATGGATGATGTCGTGGTTTCGTCCTTCGTCACCGGACCCGGCTATGAAATTTTGCCATTAAAAATCTACTCAATGGTTAAAGTCGGCGTATCACCAGAAGTGAACGCACTGGCAACCATTTTGTTGGTTCTGTCGCTGGTTATGGTGATCGCCAGCCAGCTTATTGCACGTGATAAAACCAAGGGCCGTTGAGGCCCTTCATTCAGGGGACGTTAAATGAAAAAATGGTCACGCCACCTGCTCGCGGCGGGTGCTCTGGCACTGGGCATGAGCGCCGCTCACGCTGATGATAACAACACGCTGTATTTCTATAACTGGACCGAGTACGTTCCGCCTGGGCTACTGGAACAGTTCACTAAAGAGACCGGGATCAAGGTCATCTATTCGACCTACGAGTCGAATGAGACCATGTACGCCAAGCTCAAAACCTACAAAGACGGTGCGTACGATCTGGTGGTGCCTTCCACCTATTACGTCGACAAAATGCGCAAGGAAGGCATGATCCAAAAGATCGATAAGTCGAAGTTAACCAACTTCCACAACCTCGATCCGGAAATGCTCAATAAGCCGTTTGACCCGAACAACGACTACTCAATCCCGTATATCTGGGGTGCGACAGCCATTGGTATTAACAGTGATGCCATTGATCCCAAAACCGTGACCAGCTGGGCTGACCTGTGGAAACCGGAATACAAAGGCAGCCTGCTGTTAACGGATGATGCCCGCGAAGTATTCCAGATGGCGCTGCGCAAGCTGGGATACTCCGGGAATACCACCGACCCGAAAGAGATTGAAGCCGCGTATAACGAGCTCAAGAAGCTAATGCCTAACGTTGCAGCCTTCAACTCCGATAACCCGGCTAATCCGTATATGGAAGGCGAAGTTAATCTGGGGATGGTGTGGAACGGTTCTGCGTTCGTGGCCCGTCAGGCGGGTACACCGCTGGAAGTCGTCTGGCCGAAAGAAGGGGGTATTTTCTGGATGGACAGCCTGTCTATTCCGGCAAATGCTAAAAACAAAGAAGGTGCGCTGAAGCTAATTAACTTCCTGTTGCGCCCGGATGTGGCGAAAGAAGTCGCGGAAACCATTGGTTACCCGACGCCAAACCTGGCGGCACGTAAGCTGTTAAGCCCGGAAGTGGCGAACGATAAAACGCTCTACCCGGATGCGGAGACCATCAACAAAGGGGAATGGCAGAACGATGTCGGTTCCGCCAGCGCTATCTATGAAGAGTATTATCAGAAGCTGAAAGCAGGACGCTAATTGCCCTCCTCGTAGGCCGGATAAGACGCGCCAGCGTCGCATCCGGCGTATCGTCACTGCCCGATGGCGTGACGCTTATCGGGCCTACGCCATCCGTGCTCACAGCCCTTTTAATAACTTCTCAACAAACTCAGGCACCACCTGGCTTGCCGGGCCGTAATACTTCTCTTCAAACTCGCTACCCACCTGGCTTGGCTCAAGATTTAACTCCACCGTATGCGCCCCATGCAAACGCGCTTCGTGGACAAACCCCGCGGCCGGATAAACATGTCCTGACGTGCCAATGGCAATGAAAACATCTGCCATCGCCAGTGCCATATAAATTTCATCCATCCCCAGAGGCATTTCACCAAACCAGACAACGTGCGGTCGCAGTGGCGCTGGGAACTGGCAGCAATGGCATTTGTCTTCCGGCGTGACGTCCCCTGTCCAGTCTAAAATCTGCCCGCTTTGCGAACAGCGAACCTTAAGGAGCTCGCCGTGCATATGGATAACGTTCTGGCTACCCGCACGTTCGTGCAGATTATCGATATTTTGCGTTACCAGTAGAAAGCGATCACCCAGCTCGGCTTCGAGTTTTGCCAACGCGATATGCGCCGCGTTTGGCTGAATTTCGGGCTGCTGCAACTGGTGACGACGGGCGTTATAAAATGACTGAACCAATCCAGGATTACGGCTAAATCCTTCCGGCGTTGCCACATCCTCAACCCGATGTTCTTCCCAAAGACCATCTGCAGCACGGAAAGTACGAATCCCTGATTCAGCAGAAATCCCCGCACCAGTCAGGACTAACACCCTTGGTTTTTCCACCAGCTCAGGCACCACTCTGTCTCTGAAAAAGATCCGTTGACGCAGGCGATCGCGCAAATGGCGTTTATTTTTACGAAAACGGCTTAATCGATGACCCCGACGCGACAGCATAACAACCTCTTTGTATTAATCGGTAAGATGTAGGAAAGCGGCTCCGCGCATCCCACCCGCATCACCGTGTCGTGCCTGCTCAATACGCGGCACACGGGCAACGGGCAGCAAATGACGTGGCAGTCGATCCGCCAGTTGCGTCGTAATAGCGGTAAAGTTCGACAAGCCACCGCCAATCACCACTAAATCTGGATCGACGATAGTCAGGATATTCCCCAGGCAAACGGCCAGCAAATCCAGATAACGCTCTACATGCGCACGCGCATGCTCATCGCCTTGCTCCCAGAGGGCGATAATTTCACGGGCATCCAGAGGTTGATGGTAGTAATGCTGGTACAACCATGCAAATCCGCCACCGGAAAGATAGCTTTCGATGCACCCCAGTTGACCACATCCGCATCGACGCAGTGGGAAATCAAATCCCATCAACGTCAACGCATCAACAGGCAAACGGATATGGCCGAACTCGCCGGTAATATAGCTACGTCCAGTGATAGACTTTCCGTTAAGCACCAGGCCACCACCGACACCAGTGCCGAGGATTAAGCCCATGACTAACGGATACTGGGTGAACTCATCGTCCCAGGCTTCGGAGAGTGCAAAACAGTTGGCATCATTATCCAGACGCACATCGCGATCCAGTCGTGCGCTGAGATCGGCCCGCAGCGGTTTGCCACTGGCGGCAGGAACGTTAGCCGCATACAGCGTGCCGTCTTCGGTCTCGGGCATGCCCGGAATACCAATCCCTACTGACCCCTTAACGCCAAAGCGCTGGTCCGCCTCTGTCACCAGAGCGCACACCGCATCAAGGAAAGCGTCATAGCTGTCGCGTGGCGTAGGGACACGTTTCTCCCACTGCAACCGACGGTGATTATCGAAGACGCCTAACGCAATTTTTGTTCCGCCAATGTCAAACCCGTAATACATCACCGCTCCTTGATACACGTCTTCCTTCAGGCTGCCTCTGCGTTGGCTGCACCCTCACACCCCGTCACATCGTTGTTTATGCGTCTGGTGATTTTCGGGCTTGCCGCCTTGAGACAGCATGAATGCCTTAGTGTATATCTTGTTGTTATTGGCCGCTAAGTACTCTCGCAGGGTCAATATTGCTGGCGCGACGCGCCGGATACCAACTTGCCAAAAGACTCAGCAACAATGCTGTCACCAACACATAAATCACATCCAGCCAATGCAATTCAGATGGCAGGAAGTCAATAAAATAAATATCGCCCGAAAGGAACTGATGGCCGATAAGCGCCTCAATACCATTGATGATCGGTGTGAGCTGCAGAGAAACAACAACACCAATAACCACCCCTATCAGGCTACCGAACAGACCCGCCAGCAGTCCATACCAGACGAAGATGGCGCGGATCAGCCCGTCTTTCGCCCCCAGCGTTCTTAATACCGCAATATCACCGCTCTTGTCTTTTACCGCCATCACTAACGTTGAAACGATATTGAAACAGGCAACGCCAATCACCAACACCATGGCCAGATACATAATGGCGCGAATCATCTGGATATCGCGATACATATAGCCGTAAGTACCGATCCAGCTCTTAATGTAGACATAGTTGTTGGTCACTTCACCGGCGTCTCTGACCAACTTATTGGCGTTAAAGACATCGTTGACCTTCAGGGCAATCCCGGAAACGCTGGAGCCCATATCCAGATACTGCTGCGCGTCTTCCATTGGGATCATGGCAAAGCTGTGATCGAGCTGACCGCTCAGTTGCAGAATACCGGTAACGTGCAAACGCACACGTTTAGGCTGCTGTAGCTTGTGATCGGCGCTGGCATTGGGGATCATAATCGACACCCAATCCCCCTGCTTCACCTTCAGCGCGTCAGCAATCCCCTTGCCAATAATGACCTGCTGCTCACCCGCTTTGAAATTATCCCAGGCATGGTTTTGCACAAATGACGGTAGCGCACTTAAACGTTGCTCCTGCTGCGGATCCACGCCTTTTACCTGTACGGCACGCAAGTTCGCCCCACTCTCCACCAGCCCGGTGAAATTGATATACGGCGCTGCAGCGACAATACCCGGTACCTTCTGCACGTTGACCAGCGCTTCCTGCCAGTTATTCCACGGCTGGTTCACCGCTTCTATCTCACCGTGCGGCACAACCGCCAGAATACGGTTGTTCAGCTCGCGCTCAAAACCGTTCATGGCGCTCAAACCGACAATCAATACCGCCACACCTAATGCAATACCGATGGTGGAGATGACGGAAATCAGCGAAACCATACCGCCGCGCCGCCGACCACGGCTAAAACGTAACCCAATCAATAACGATAAAGGCGAAGCCATTACTCTGCTCCCATCAGGCTCAGTTCGGCCGTCAGGCGACCATCGCGCATTTCAAGCTGGCGGCTCATGCGCTTCGCCAGTTGCAGATCGTGCGTCACAACCAGAAATGCTGTGCCCTGAGAACGGTTCAACTCACCCAGAAGCTCAAAAATACTGTCCGCGTTACGCGCATCAAGGTTACCTGTTGGCTCATCTGCCAACACCAGACGCGGGTTATTCACCAGCGCACGGGCAATCGCCACACGTTGACGCTCGCCGCCTGAGAGTTCGGACGGACGGTGGCTGGCACGGTGATCCAACCCAACCGCTTTCAGCATGTCACGTGCGCGCTCGGTAATTTCAGCCGGCTTCTTCTTGCCAATCAGTAGCGGCATCGCCACGTTTTCCAGCGCGGTAAAGTCTGGCAACAAATGGTGGAACTGGTAAATAAATCCGAGCTTCTGATTACGCAGTTCCGCTTTCGCCGCTGACGAGAGTTTGCTCATCGGTTGACCGCTAAAAATGACGTCGCCGGAAGTCGGCGTATCCAGCCCGCCGAGCAGATGAAGCAATGTACTTTTGCCGGAGCCTGAGCTGCCGACAATCGCCATCATCTCACCCTCGCCGACGCAAAAACTGACATCGTGCAGAACATCAGTCTGCACCGTGCCTTCCTGATAGCGTTTGCACAGGTTGTCGCATTGCAACAGGATCTTATTCATAACGTAAAGCCTCAGCGGGTTGAGTGGCGGCAGCGCGCCAGGAAGGATAAAGCGTAGACAGCAGTGCGATGGCCATTGCCACCAGTGCAATAACGATCACCTGCAACGGCTCAATAGCGACAGGCAACGCGGCGCCGTCCAGCAGCACGCCGATAATCGGCATCAGGTTGTTCAGTTGGCTGGCAAGCAACGCGCCCAGCACGGCCCCCAGCAGCGCGCCGATAATCCCGGCACTGGCCCCCTGAACCATAAACACCATCATTATTTGCCGCGGCGTGAGCCCCTGCGTTTGTAAAATCGCCACTTCCCCTTGCTTCTCCATTACCATCAGACCCAGCGAGGTAATAATATTAAACGCCGCTACCGCCACGATCAGGCTCAGCAACAGCCCCATCATGTTTTTTTCCATTCGCACCGCCTGGAACAGCTCACCTTTACGCTCGCGCCAGTCCTGCCATTTGGTGCCTTGCGGTAACGTTTGTTGACTCAGCGTATCAACCTTGAGCGGTTCATTTAGCCACAGACGCCAGCCGGTGATATTGCCTGCCGGATAACGCATCAGACGTGACGCATCCTGGATGTTGGTCAACATCTGATAACCATCGACTTCACTATTGGCGGCAAAGGTACCAATCACCGTAAACAAACGCTGGCTCGGCAAGCGTCCCATTGGCGTAAACTGGCTGGCAGAAGGCACCATCACGCGAATTTGATCGCCGCGATTCACACCTAACTGTCCGGCAAGCTGCTCACCGAGGATGACATTATACTTACCCGGTTCGAGATCTGTTTGCTTCACATTGACCAGATACGGCGTTAACGGATCTTTTTGCGCCGGGTCGATGCCCAGCATCACCCCGACTGCCACGCTACGCGCACTCTGCAGGACCACATCGCCCGTTGTTAGCGGCGCAACACGGTTGACGCCGTTCAATACCACGGCTTTTTCCGGCAACTGCTGCGGGTTAAGAGAGCCTTGCTCAGCCGAGAGAATAGCCTGAGGCATCAGACCAAGGATGTTATTTTGCAGCTCGCGCTCGAAACCGTTCATCACCGACAATACCGTGACCAGCGCCATTACCCCAAGAGTAATGCCAATGGTAGAGAGCCAGGAAACGAAACGACCGAAGCGATCTGCTGCACGCCCACGCATATAACGCAGGCCAATGAATAGAGCGACAGGTTGGTACATGAAATCCGTCTGGTTGCTGTTAGCAAAGTCACGAGTATATAAGCGAAAGCGGGACGGGTAAATGACTGAACCGTAAGTGTTCGTCAGCATTGTTCTGAAAAGTATAACCAAATCAATTCGCTAAAGTTCCCACTTTTCCCTCATCCTTTGTTCCTGATCTTTATCTTAAAAAAATAAAAAGCAGACGGTTACGCATTACAGCAAAGGCAGGGTTTTGCAGGATGGCAGGCTATCTCACACACTATGGATACGCCACTGCAATGAATAAAAAAGAGCTATGGATTAATCAAATCAAAGGGTTATGTATCTGCCTGGTGGTCATTTACCACTCGGTCATTACCTTTTATCCCCATCTTACCGCCTTTCAGCATCCACTCTCACAGGTGCTAACCAAATGCTGGATCTACCTCAATCTGTATCTGGCACCGTTCCGCATGCCCGTCTTTTTCTTTATTTCGGGCTATCTGATCCGCCGCTACATTGCAAACGTCCCATGGACAACCTGTGTAGACAAACGCATCTGGAGTATTGCCTGGGTGCTGATACTGTGGGGAATCGTGCAATGGCTGGCGTTGACCACGCTCAATAACTGGCTGGCTCCGCAACGTGACCTGGGCCATGCGGCCAATGCAGCCTATGCCGGTTCACTGGGAGACTTTACCCGGGGAATGCTCACAGCCAGCACCAGTCTGTGGTATCTGTATGCGCTGATTGTCTATTTTGTCTTGTGTAAGATCTTCAGCCGCTGGGCATTGCCGCTACTGGGACTGTTTGCATTGCTGAGTGTGGCAATCAACTTTTTCCCGACCCCATGGTGGGGGCTAAACAGCGTAATACGTAATTTGCCCTGGTACAGTCTCGGTGCCTGGTTTGGCGCAACGCTGATGACGTGGATCAAAGACGTTCCCCTGCGCCGTCACGCAGTCATCGTAGCGGTGAGTACACTGGTGGCTGTCATCGCCTGGCGGGCAAATATTTCGCTATTACTCTCACTGGTTTCCATCGTACTCATCATGAAGTTGTTTTATCAATTTGAACAACGTTTTGGCATGAGTGCATCTAGTCCATTAAGCGTGATAGGTTCCAATACTATCGCCATCTACACCACCCACCGAATTCTGGTGGAACTGATTAGCTTAACGCTGCTTCCCAAACTCAATCATACCGTCTGGTCCGCAAACGTAGAGCTGGCCCTGCTACTGATGTACCCGTTCGTCTGCTTACTGTTGTGTACGCTGGTCGGACTAATGGTTCGAAAAATTTCACAAAAAGTCGTTGCCGATCTGCTCTTCTCACCGCCGTCTTTCTCCATCATTTCCCGCTAAACCTTACGCGCTTTTTGCCCCCATCCGGGGGCGAATCAATTTGCTTATGAGAAACGATCACGGATAATAAAGAAACATTGCTTATCAGACGTATATCCAAACGAGATCCTGACAACCGAATGCCTGAACAACATCGTTACACGCTTCCAGCCGGCGCTTCCGATCAGCGCCAGTTGGGTGAACTTACCGGTGCCGCCTGCGCGACGCTGGTCGCAGAAATCGCCGAACACCATCCGGGACCAGTGGTGCTTATCGCGCCAGACATGCAAAATGCCTTGCGTCTGCATGATGAAATTCGTCAGTTTACCGACCAGATGGTGATGAATCTGGCTGACTGGGAAACACTGCCCTATGACAGTTTTTCCCCGCATCAGGAAATTATCTCCTCGCGACTCTCCACGTTGTATCAACTGCCTGCGATGCAACGCGGTGTGCTGATCGTACCGGTCAACACGTTGATGCAGCGCGTCTGCCCGCACAGCTATCTACACGGTCATGCACTGGTGATGAAAAAGGGTCAGCGCCTGTCGCGTGATGCCCTGCGTGAGCAACTGGACAGCGCCGGTTATCGCCATGTTGATCAGGTTATGGAGCACGGTGAATACGCCACACGCGGTGCGTTGTTGGACTTGTTCCCAATGGGCAGTGAACTGCCTTATCGCCTTGATTTCTTTGATGACGAAATCGACAGCCTGCGTCTGTTTGACACCGATACACAACGCACGCTGGAAGAAGTCGACGCCATTAATTTGCTGCCTGCCCACGAATTTCCTACCGATAAAACAGCCATTGAGCTGTTCCGCAGCCAGTGGCGCGATACCTTTGAAGTTAAACGTGACGCCGAGCATATTTACCAGCAGGTCAGTAAAGGCACGTTACCTGCCGGGATTGAATACTGGCAACCGCTGTTTTTCAGTGAACCGCTACCACCGCTGTTCAGCTACTTCCCTGCCAATACGCTGTTAGTGAATACCGGTGATATTGAAACCAGCGCAGAACGTTTCCAGGCAGATACACTGTCACGCTTTGAGAATCGGGGTGTCGATCCGATGCGCCCACTGCTGCCGCCAGAATCGCTGTGGCTACGGGTTGATGAGCTTTTTTCTGAACTTAAACGCTGGCCTCGCGTCCAGCTCAAAACCGAAAGTCTGGCAAACAAAGCGGCAAACACTAATCTGGGATTCCAGAAGCTGCCGGACATCGCCGTACAAGCGCAACAGAAATCGCCGCTGGATGCGCTGCGTAAATTCCTGGAAACCTTTAACGGTCCGGTCATTTTCTCGGTAGAGAGTGAAGGCCGCCGTGAAGCACTCGGCGAACTTCTGGCTCGCATCAAAGTTGCGCCAAAACGTATTTTACGCCTTGATGAAGCCGCCGACAGCGGTCGTTATCTGATGATTGGTGCGGCAGAACATGGTTTCATTGATACCAAACGCAACCTGGCACTGATTTGCGAAAGCGATCTGCTTGGGGAACGCGTGGCCCGCCGCCGCCAAGATTCCCGCCGCACGATTAACCCGGATACATTGATCCGAAACCTCGCTGAGCTGCATCCGGGGCAGCCCGTCGTGCATCTTGAGCACGGCGTGGGTCGCTATGCCGGGATGACCACGCTGGAAGCAGGCGGCATTACGGGCGAATACCTGATGCTCACCTACGCCAACGACGCCAAATTGTATGTACCGGTGTCATCGTTGCATTTGATAAGCCGCTATGCCGGAGGTGCGGAAGAGAATGCCCCGCTGCATAAACTTGGCGGAGATGCCTGGTCGCGCGCCCGGCAGAAAGCCGCCGAGAAGGTGCGTGACGTCGCGGCGGAGTTGCTGGATATTTACGCCCAGCGTGCGGCAAAAGAAGGTTTTGCCTTTAAGCACGACCGCGAGCAATATCAGCTGTTTTGTGACAGCTTCCCGTTTGAAACCACGCCCGATCAGGCGCAGGCTATCAACGCGGTACTCAGCGATATGTGTCAACCGCTGGCAATGGACCGTCTGGTGTGTGGTGACGTCGGCTTCGGCAAAACCGAAGTGGCGATGCGCGCCGCATTCCTCGCCGTCGAGAACCACAAACAGGTGGCCGTTTTAGTGCCGACTACCCTGCTCGCTCAGCAGCATTTCGACAACTTCCGTGACCGCTTTGCCAACTGGCCCGTGCGCATTGAGATGCTGTCCCGTTTTCGTAGCGCCAAAGAGCAAGCGCAGATTCTGGAGCAGGTTGCCGAAGGTAAAATCGATATTCTCATCGGCACGCACAAACTGCTGCAAAGCGATGTGAAACTCAAAGATTTGGGTCTGCTGATTGTCGATGAAGAGCACCGCTTCGGTGTCCGTCACAAAGAGCGTATTAAAGCGATGCGCGCCGATGTCGATATTCTGACGCTGACCGCAACCCCTATCCCGCGTACGCTCAATATGGCGATGAGCGGCATGCGCGATCTGTCAATTATCGCCACACCGCCAGCGCGTCGTTTAGCCGTCAAAACCTTTGTGCGCGAGTATGACAATCTGGTGGTGCGCGAGGCTATCCTGCGTGAAGTGCTACGCGGCGGGCAGGTCTACTACCTGTTCAACGATGTTGAAAACATCCAGAAAACCGCTGACAGGCTGGCAGAGCTGGTACCGGAAGCACGTATCGGGATTGGACACGGGCAAATGCGCGAACGCGAGTTGGAACGTGTGATGAACGATTTCCACCATCAGCGCTTCAACGTGCTGGTGTGTACCACCATCATCGAAACCGGGATCGACATTCCAACCGCTAACACCATTATTATCGAGCGCGCTGACCATTTCGGGTTGGCACAATTGCACCAGCTACGCGGCCGCGTGGGACGTTCACACCATCAGGCCTATGCCTGGCTGTTGACGCCGCATCCGAAAGCGATGACCACCGATGCACAAAAACGCCTTGAGGCAATTGCCTCACTGGAAGATTTGGGTGCAGGTTTTGCGCTGGCCACTCACGACCTCGAGATCCGCGGCGCGGGAGAACTTTTGGGTGAAGATCAGAGCGGTTCGATGGAAACCATCGGCTTCTCACTGTACATGGAACTGCTGGAAAATGCGGTTGATGCGCTAAAAGAGGGACGCGAACCGTCGCTCGAAGATCTCACCAACCAGCAAACTGAAGTCGAGCTGCGGATGCCTTCGCTACTGCCAGATGACTACATTCCCGATGTAAATACGCGACTGTCGTTCTACAAGCGTATTGCCAGTGCGAAAGGCGAAAACGAGCTGGAAGAGATTAAAGTTGAACTGATTGACCGTTTTGGTTTGTTGCCTGACCCGGCCCGTACGCTGCTGGATATTGCCCGTTTGCGCCAGCAAGCGCAAAAACTGGGTATCAGAAAGCTGGAAGGCAATGAAAAAGGCGGGACGATTGAGTTTGCCGAGAAGAACCACGTCAACCCGGTGTGGCTGATTGGCTTACTACAAAAGCAACCCCAACACTTCCGTCTGGATGGCCCAACCCGGCTGAAGTTCATGCAAGATTTGAGCGAGCGTAAAACCCGTATCGACTGGGTACGTCAATTTATGCGTCAACTTGAAGAAAACGCCATAGCGTAGCGTTCCGGCCGGGTGAGCGCGGTGCTTACCCGGCCGATGAATTTACAAACTCTTTGCACTTCCCTGCACTTCCCGACACAGCAAACCGCCATAATTCCTGTTTACTTTTACATTATAAAAACCACGTAAAAACAATGGATTTATGGTGATGTTAAACAATAAACAACTCTCTCGCTGGCTAACGCTTTTTACGCTCGCGGCGACCGTCGCGTTAGCGCTTCCGGCTAAAGCGAATACCTGGCCGCTCCCGCCGCCAGGCAGTAAACTGGTGGGTGAAAATGCCACTCACGTTGTCGAAAACAACGGCGGATCGCTGGAAGCCATTGCGAAAAAATACAACGTCGGCTTTTTAGCGCTGCTGCAGGCTAACCCCGGCGTCGATCCATACGTACCTCGCCCGGGCAGTGTTTTAACCATCCCATTGCAAACTCTGCTGCCGGATGCCCCACGCGAAGGGATTGTCATTAACCTCGCCGAACTGCGTCTTTACTATTACCAACCAGGGACAAAATCGGTGACCGTGTATCCCATTGGCATTGGCCAGTTAGGCGGCGACACCCTGACCCCAACAATGGTCACCACCATCTCTGATAAGCGTGCCAACCCGACCTGGACACCAACGGCGAATATCCGCGCACGGTATAAAGCCAATGGTATCGACCTCCCTGCTGTAGTACCTGCCGGGCCAGATAACCCGATGGGGCATCATGCTATCCGCTTAGCGGCTTACGGCGGTGTGTATTTGCTGCATGGAACCAACGCGGATTTTGGCATCGGTATGCGTGTCAGTTCTGGGTGTATTCGCCTGCGTGACGGTGATATTGAAACCTTATTCCGTCAGGTTACGCCGGGAACCAAAGTGAACATCATCAACACGCCGATTAAAGCCTCCGTTGAACCTAACGGTATGCGCCTGGTTGAAGTACACCAACCGCTGTCAGAAAAGATTAATGACGACCCGCAGTTACTGCCAATCGTGTTGAATTCATCAATGCAGAGCTTTAAAAATGCGGCACAGACAGACGCCGCTGTAATGGAGCATGCAATGGAGCTACGCTCAGGCATGCCGGTAGACGTGACACGCCACCACGATGTTCCCGCACAAACGCTGTAAATTCAGGTTATAAAAAAACCCCCGCCGGTTTGTTCCCGCGGGGGTTTTTTATTGAATTCGCAGTGGCATGCGAGGGTTTACAACTTATTTGTAGATAACTGCAGTCCCGTGAAGGGTGTTAGGACCGGTAACAGAAGTAATACGGAATGACTTCGCACCCATTTCATCGGCTTTCTGTGCCAGTTGATCTTCCAGAGAACCTAAGTTAGTCCCGGCGTTGGCAGAGATAATACCGACTTTCTGTTGGCCTGCAGGTGTAGCCTGAACTTCAACAGCGGCAAAGCTTGCAAATGAAAGTGAGCTCAGGACAGCAGCGACAAAAAGAGTTTTTACGTTTTTCATGATAGTGACCTTTAGCAGATGAATGTATGCCGTAAGCGATTAACTTAACGATCGATAGTTAAATCATAGATGTGATCCAGATCACACGTCAACATTTTTTTATAACGATTGTTATTTAAAACATAAAGACCTTATTTTTCATATCAATAGCATTAAATTTTTTTTATCGTGAATGCACTGGAGTGTCTGCGTGATTATTTTTATAATGGTTATTCAATAAACCCAACCAGGTACAACGGCACCATGACAACTGAAACGACAAGTTGTGCAAAAAAAAGCCGTGGCCGACCAAAAGTGTTCGACAGGGAAGCCGCGCTTGATAAGGCCATGACACTCTTCTGGCAGCACGGATATGAAGCGACATCGCTCGCCGATCTCGTAGAAGCAACCGGGGCAAAAGCGCCTACGCTGTATGCAGAATTTACCAATAAGGAAGGACTGTTTCGTGCCGTGCTGGACCGCTATATCAGTCGCTTCGCGGCAAAACACGAAGCCCAACTGTTTTGTGAAGAAAAAAGCCTCGAATCCGCACTTGAGGACTATTTCACCGCAATAGCGACCTGCTTCACCAGCAAAGACACGCCCGCGGGATGTTTTATGATTAACACATCCGCTACGCTGGCCGCCTCCTCCCGGGACATTGCGCACACGGTTAAATCCCGTCACGCCATGCAGGAGCAGACGCTGGCTCAGTTTCTGCATCAACGACAGGAACATGGTGAAATACCGGCACACTGCGATGTACAAAAGTTGGCTGAGTATCTGAACTGTATTTTGCAGGGTATGTCGATCAGCGCCCGCGAAGGAGCCACATTCGAAAAACTGATGCAGATCGCGCACACCACGTTACGATTGTGGCCTGAACTGATTAAAGATTAACCTTCTCCACACTCCCCACGTCTTACTGTCATCACCGGGATCTTACGCCGTTCCCGGTGATAACGGCACTTCTTAACCCCTACATTCTTTATTGTTTTCATTGGGTTAATGCATTTCTTTTGTAAAAAATATTGATAATGTCAATCATTATCAGCAATATTCGCATTTGTTTTAATGCCCATTTCATAATGTAACGATCGGTTTCTATCGCCGTAAAAATAAAAACAGACCAACAAATTTTATAAGGAATACAAATGAATAAGCATCTCTGGGTGCTCAATCCTCTGTTACTGTCTTTAACCCTACCGGCAATGGCAGCAGAAGAAGAAGATCTCATCGTCAGCGCCAACCGTAGTCAACGTACCGTGTCTCAAATGGCACAAACTACATGGGTTATCGAAGGTAGAGAGATTGAACAGCAGGTTCAGGGGGGGAAAGAGTTTAAGGATGTTCTTGCTCAGTTGATCCCCGGAATCGACGTCAGCAGCCAGGGACGGACCAACTACGGGATGAACATGCGTGGTCGCGCCATCGTTGTGCTTATTGACGGTGTTCGTCTCAACTCTTCCCGCACTGACAGCCGTCAGCTCGACTCCATTGATCCGTTTAATATTGCACACATTGAAGTTATCTCCGGGGCAACATCGCTGTATGGCGGCGGAAGTACCGGTGGTTTGATCAACATCGTCACCAAAAAAGGTCAGCCTGAGCGTGAAGTTGAACTCGAGCTGGGCAGCAAAAGCGGATTCAACAACAGTAACGATCATGACGAACGGGTTGCCGCCGCAGTTAGCGGAGGAACCGACCGCGCATCCGGACGCATGTCTGTCGCTTATCAACGATTTGGTGGTTGGTATGATGCCAACCACGATGCCTTAATGCTCGATAATACCCAAACCGGGCTGCAGCATTCCGATCGCCTGGACCTGATGGGTACCGGGACGATTGAGCTTGATGACGACCGCCAGCTGCAGCTGGTTACGCAGTACTACAAAAGCCAGGGCGATGACGACTACGGACTGGATCTCGGCAAGAACATGTCCGCCGTGACGGGAACCGGTAACGCGAATACCAGCAGTGGTCTCAATTCCGACCGAATCCCTGGCACGGAACGGCATCTGATCAGCCTGCAATATTCCGATGCTAATTTCTTCGGTCAGAATCTGGTCAGCCAGATCTATTACCGTGACGAATCACTCAAATTCTATCCTTTCCCTACGCTGAGCAAAGGTAAGGTCACCAGTTTCTCCGCATCACAACAGGATACTGACCAGTTTGGTGCCAAAATCACCCTCAACAGCCAGCTGATGGAAAACTGGGAACTGACATGGGGGATCGACGCCGATCACGAAACATTCGATTCCAATCAAGAATTCTTCGATCTGGCTTATTCCCTCCCCTCCGGCGGTATGGATAACCGAACGGCCTACACCACCGGGCGCTATCCCGGTTACAGCATCACCAACTTTGCGCCTTTTCTGCAAAACAGCTACGACATTAATGACATCTTTACGCTCAGCGGCGGTATCCGCTACCAGTGGACTGAAAACCGCGTTGATGATTTTGTCGGCTATACGCAGCAACAAGGCATCGCAACGGGCCTGGCGAACTCTGCAGATAGTATTCCGGGTGGCAAAGCAGATTATGATAACTTCCTGTTTAACGCGGGCATCCTCGCACACCTGACCGACCGCCAGCAGACCTGGTTCAACTTCTCTCAAGGTGTGGAACTTCCCGACCCCGGAAAATACTACGGCAACGGTACCTACTCGCTGGTTGGCGATCATTATCAGCTCCAGCGCAGCGTTAACGTAGCGGATTCACGCCTGGAAGGCATTAAAGTTAACTCTTACGAACTGGGGTGGCGCTACACCGGCGATAATCTGCGTACACAGCTCGCCGCTTACTATTCCACGTCTGATAAATCGATCGTCGTTAACCGCGACGATATGACCATTAACGTAAAGCCCGACGATCGCCGTATTTATGGCCTTGAAGGTGCGGTGGATTATTTCATTGCTGATACGGACTGGAGTCTGGGAAGTAACTTCAACATCATTAAATCGGAAGTGAAGAAAAACGGTAAATGGCAAAAATGGGATGTCACTCTGGCTTCGCCATCTAAAGCCACCGCATGGGTTGGCTGGGCACCGGAACCGTGGTCGCTGCGTGTACAGAGTCAGCAGACATTTGACCTAAGCGACGCCAGCGGCAACAAGCTGGATGGGTACAATACGATGGACTTTATCGGCAGCTATCAGCTCCCGCTGGGTAAACTGACCTTTAGCGTTGAGAACCTGCTGAATGAAGAGTACACCACCCTCTGGGGACAGCGTGCACCGTTACTCTACAGCCCGACTTATGGCAGTCCATCCTTATATGAATACAAAGGCCGGGGTCGCACCTTTGGTTTGAACTATGCCTTAACCTTCTAATAAAAAAAGCCCCCCAGCCTGAGCGATGGGGGGCTAATGTTCAGGATAACGCTATTTTACGCCTTGTTATTCAGAACCAACTGGCCGTTGTTATCCAGCGGAATTTGCGTACCGGGATCTTTATCCATACGGATTTTGCCCTGCTGATCGCCAATTTTATACGTGACATCGTAGCCCAGCATTTTTTCTGATTTGTCATACACTGTTTTACAACGTTGTTGTGTGGTCGTGTACGTATCGTTTTCCTGCATTGAACCCTGAATCTGGTTACCTGCATAACCGCCACCTAACGCACCGGCAACGGTCGCAATGTCTTTTCCGCGTCCACCACCAAACTGATGACCAATTACGCCCCCGGCAACCGCGCCCAGCACGGAACCGGCAATACGGTTTTCATCCTGTACAGGTTTACGGTGAGTAACCGTCACGTTACGACACTCCTGGCGCGGTGTTTTTACCGTTTCTTTAATCGGTGTTGCAGAGACGACTTGTGCAAACTGTGGGCCACGCTCAAAAACGTTTAGACTGGCCACCGCTGCCACACCCAGCGCAGCAGCTACGCCAATCCCTATACCCGCCAACATTGATTTATTCACGGGACTTCCTCCTTTTTTGCTATTAGCAACAACTTTGCAACAGAAGGTAAATAATGCCAATCAGATTACGGATGAAAATCGCGGGGATAGGGGGGAAAGCAGCATGATTCAGAGAACTCTGAAAGAAAGTGCCGGATGAACCTTTCCATCCGGCATTACAAGCCAGTATTAGTGCAGTTTAAGACGCGGACGAATCACACGGTTGATGCTGCCAACCAACATCATCAGGCCGGTTTTGAAGTAACCATGCAGCGCAATCTGGTGCATACGGTACAGTGAAATGTAGACAAAGCGCGCAATACGCCCTTCCACCATCATTGAGCCACGCGTCAGGTTCCCCATCAGGCTACCCACGGTAGAGAAGTTGGAGAGAGAAACCAGAGAACCGTGATCTTTATACTGATACGCTTTCAGCGGTTTACCGTTCATCTGTGCCAGAATGTTGTTCATCGCGCAGGATGCCATCTGGTGCGCAGCCTGGGCACGCGGCGGCACAAAACCCCCTTCCGGACGCGCACAGGAAGCACAGTCACCAATCGCATAGATGTCCGGATCACGCGACGTCTGCAGGGTCGGTTCAACCACCAACTGGTTGATACGGTTGGTTTCAAGACCACCAATTTCTTTCATAAAGTCTGGCGCTTTGATACCTGCTGCCCACACCATCAGATCGGCTTTGATGTACTCACCCTCTTTGGTATGCAACCCACCTTCGTCAGCGCTGGTTACCATCGTCTGAGTCAGTACACGTACGCCCAGTTTGGTTAATTCGTTATGCGCAGCACTGGAGATCCGTGGCGGCAACGCTGGCAGAATACGTTCACCGGCTTCCACCAGTGTGACGTTCAGCGCTTCGTTGGTCAGCCCTTTATAACCATAGCTATGCAACTGTTTTACCGCATTGTGCAGCTCAGCGGAGAGTTCTACCCCCGTTGCACCACCACCGACGATAGCGATGTTCACTTTGCCGTTCGCGCCCAGGTTTGCGGAATACTTCAGGAACAGATTCAGCATTTCCTGGTGGAAGCGACGCGCCTGGTGCGGGTTATCGAGAAAAATACAGTTTTCTTTGACGCCTGGCGTGTTGAAATCGTTGGACGTACTGCCCAGCGCCATCACCAGCGTGTCATACGGCACTTTACGCTCGGGGACCAGCAGATCGCCCTTCTCATCTCGCAGCTCAGCAATCGTGATAGTCTTCGCTTCACGATCGATATCCATCACCGACCCCAACTGGAACTGGAACCCGTGGTTACGGGCATGCGCCAAATAGCTCAGCGCATCAACACCTTCATCCAGCGATCCTGTTGCCACTTCGTGCAGCAACGGTTTCCACAGGTGGCTGTGGTTTCTGTCTACCAGCGTGATTTTTGCCTTCTTCTTACGACCCAGTTTTTTACCCAACTGCGTCGCCATTTCCAGTCCGCCAGCACCGCCGCCGACAATCACGATCCTTTTCAATGGTGTAGTCAACGTGACCCCCTCAAATTTATTAACCAATTGTTAATTAAAAGTTATACGCATAGCCTTTAATTAACAACAAGTTACGACAATGAAAATGTTCTTCGAGACTGAGAATAACACGAACGGTGCATTGGTCATACCAAAATTGATATGTATCAAGTTTTGATGCTGAAAAGATAGACAACGCAAACTTTTAGGACAAAAAAACCAGCCCGAAGGCTGTAATGCCAGTCAGTTAGCGCCTCAGTTTCAGAAAGCTTCAACCTGTGCTGGCCGAGGTAAAGAACATGCTATCTCGGAGAAAGAGTTCCGTTCACCTCATGCTCATCATTTCTCTTAAGCACCGATTCCTGTGAACGTGTAAAGGGCGTTCTCCGCCACGCCCTTTACAATCCCGGCTCCCGGCAGGAAAATTGTTGCTGCGCAATACCCTCCGCTTATTCCTCCAGGCTACCGGGCCGGGCGCGAGGAAGCGTCCTTGCAAAGCGCGCCCTGAGCCAGCATCCATGCTGGCTCTCCCGGCCTTACGGAAACACGTCGGCAATTTTCAGCCGGACCAGCCCACACCTGACCATCTGCGTTTTTTGTTTAAACAGCAAAAAAGATTTAACTGGAAGTCAGTGCGTTGAAGCGATGGCCCCGGTCCGGCTGAAAATCGATGAGACGTTGACGGCTGACCGGGTCTGCCCGCAGGGATGCGGGCAGAGGGGACGGCCTGCATGGACGCAGGCTCGACCCCGACCCGACAGGCAGACGGCATAAGACGAATAACTCGCGCAGCGACGATTTTCCCGCCGGGAGCCTGGGTTGCAAGGGAGGCGGCGGTGAGCCTCCCTTGCACGTTCACAGGTATCTGCGCTTCAGAGAAATGACACCACTGAGGTGAACGGAACCCTGAGCCAGAATCACATGTTCACCATACGTTCGTAACTGACGAGCATTAGCCTGGCGGCTGTTTTTTTAAACGCTCAATAAGGATTAACCTAACGTCTTGAACGCTTTGATTCGCTGCAAATGTGGGGAGATATTTTTGAATTTATGGGTTTGTTCTTCATCCCATACAATTTCATAGTAATGATGCAGTTCCTCCGACGAACGCTGGCTGTTCAAGGCTTCATCATGGCGCGACAGAATAACCAGGCAGCGATCGCGATTTTTCTCACGGAAGTTAGTCACACATTTTGTGGCGATATCAGCATACTCTTCCGGCCTGTCGATTTTCCCTTCCATATTCTCATACGGGAACAGGTTAGGGTTAAACACCACCTGACGAATATCACATAGGAAACCAATCCGCTCAGCCCAATACCCTCCCAACCCAACGCCGCAAATCAATGGTCGATCATCCACATTAAGCTGCAACATTTTGTCCACTTCTTTCAGCAGATGCTGCATATCATGTTTAGGATGCCGCGTACTGTAGCTAATCAGCCTGACATCCGGGTCAATGAATTGCAGTTGCAATACTTTCTCGTGGTTGCCCGGACTGTTAGAGTCAAAACCGTGTAAATAGATAATCATCGCATCCTCGCCAAACTTGCGTTAATGACCTGCTTTCTCTTCCTGCCAACGCTCATGAAGCTGGTTGAGCTGGGCGCTTACTGTCTTCCAGCGAGCCGAGTCCATCAGTTCCTGACGTGAAAATGAACCTTTATGATACAAACGTGTAACACGTTCTGCATTGATCGGCGACAGATTATCTAAAACACTGACCGCGCCCTTACGATTATTGCAGACCAGGATCATATCGCAACCTGCATCCAGTGATGCCTGCCCGCGCTCTGCGTAGCTCCCCATAATTGCTGCGCCTTCCATCGACAAATCGTCGGAGAAAATCACGCCATCGAAACCGAGCTCCTGGCGAAGCACTGTTTTCAGCCAGTGGGGTGAGCCGCTCGCGGGTCGCGGGTCTACATCACTGTAAATGACGTGCGCCGGCATAATTGCATCCAGTTTGTTTTCAGTGATTAACGTCTGGAATACCGACATATCTTTCGCACGGATCTCGGCTTCCGGACGCGGATCGGTTGGCGTTTCTTTATGCGAATCCGCCGTCACTGCACCATGTCCGGGGAAGTGTTTACCGGTCGTTTTCATACCGGCCGCATGCATGCCATCAATAAAGCGGGTTGCCATCGCCAACGCTTTCGCGGGTTCGGCATGATAAGAACGTTCACCAATCGCAGCACTGATATGTCCCACATCCAGAACGGGCGCAAAGCTAATATCAATATCCATTGCGATCATTTCACTGGCCATCAGCCATCCAGCTTCCTGAGCCAGTTTGCCCCCCTCTTCCAGCCCATGCAGTGCAGAAAAAGATTGCGCCGCAGGCAGACGGGTAAAACCTTCACGAAAGCGCTGGACGCGTCCTCCTTCCTGATCCACTGCCACTACCAGATGATTGCGCGACGCGGCACGGATCTGGCGAACCAGTTCACGTAGCTGTTCCGGGTCATGATAATTTCGGGTAAAGAGGATTAACCCGCCTACCAGTGGATGCGCCAGAATCTCACGCTCTTCAGCGTCCAGCTCATACCCTTCGACATCCAACATTACTGGGCCCACACTGCTCTCCTTATCCTTTTATTGTTAGCTGCCGCCAGGTTTCATCGGCCAGCCTGATAAATTGCCGATCGCCGGTTTGTTGCCAGCGATACTCAAACCATCCCACCTTCAGCATCATCACCCACAGCTGCCAACGTCTGACCTGCCGCCACAGGGCATCGGGTTCAATATGCGCATGTTTGGCATAGGCATCGACCAACTGTCGGTGCTGGGATTCATCCGCGGCCCACACTGCCGCGAGTTCAAGAGCAATATCACCGTCTCCGGCGTATTCCCAGTCGATTAACCGCAGTCCCGACGCCGTGCGTACAATATTGTCGCCGTGAACATCCATATGCAATGGTCCCAAACGTAAGGGATGCGGCTCACCTTTGGTTCTTAGTCGCTTTAGCAGTTGCAACCAGCGCGGCGTTCGGCGCGCCGGATCGCTACACTGCCAGTACTGTTCGAGCAGTGGCAACAGGTTGATTCGCCAGCCCAGACGGGGTTGCTGATGCAAATAATACAGCAAGCCTGCGAGTTCGTCGGCTTCCGGTAATCTGGATTCTACCTTACCGTGAAAAAAATCGACTGCCATCCATCCCCGCGTATAAAAACGAGGTCTGGGGGCAAGATTCTCAGGCAGATGTTTTAACGCGCAATACTGACGTAGAAAATGCGATTCTGGCGCGTAAGGATCGTGATGACAGCGCAGCACTAAACGGTGGGCTTGATGTTCGATGATGCAGCTCCCGCCGCTCAAACCGCTTTGGCTGGAGACGACGGGATGATACTGCGGGAAATAGCGCGACAGAACTTCATCGCGCGTCAGTCTGTTATTGTTGCTGAACGGCACCTTTACCTGACCAGATTATCTCGCCAGTTTGTACCAGCATTAATTGCATTTGCAGAGCAGGTGAATTGACGTTACCAGAAGCGCTGGAATAGAGCACATACTGAGCGCCAACGTTACGGGCAATACCAATCGCTTTGCTGCGTGTTCCCAGGCTGTCGTTCGGCGACAGACCTAACTGCTGCTTGGCTACTGCCAACTGCTGCGCAGAAACCAGGGTAAATTTACCATTATTCGCCAGTGCATTTCGCAAAGTCTCGGTGGCTTCACCTGCGTTTAACGAGCCGTTGGTACGGTTATTTACGCTATCAACCAGCAGTACACCCCCAGCTTTCACACCCTCAGCCTGCAGCATTTTGCCGACCATCGGCTGCATTGCCCCGTTCCAGTCATAATGACGCTGACGTGGGGTTGGCTGCGCCGTTTGGTCCTCGTGTTCAATCGGACCCGGCTGCTGCGGTATGGTTGGCACCGTTGGTACCACCGGAACTGGCTGTTGCGGTTGCACGGGTTGTTCCGGCACCGGCTTCACTTCCTCTACCGGCGCTGGCTCACGTTGAGCCACACAGCCAGAGAGAAACATCGCCAGCGCGGCAATCAATGCGTAGCGATTCATTTTGATCTTCACGATTCACCCCTTACAAATAAAGATAAAGCCTAACCTTGTGCGCCCCCAGATAATTGGCGCTGCCGTACAGCGTTACCGACGAACGAGCCGGAATAGTGATGCTGCGTGGCGCTTCCAGAGGGTGCATCTCCAGCCCTCTGGCGTCATACCAGTAAAACCGATAATGAACGGTGACAGGTTCTTGTCTTTCGTTATAGAGTCGTGAGGATGCAGAGGCCTGAATATCAGACGTTGTTAACTCAGGCGGCTCTGCGGTGATACCCGCCGCCAGTATTGTTGATTCCATCACCAGAGACTGTTCATCACTGACCGGAATTTCCGGGTGTGAACGGCAGCCAGCCAGCAACAGCAGACCCAACGTAAGCGCAATGCATCCTCTGGTCATTATTAAAGACCTTTATGCGCGAGCATTGGACCAAGCGCACGTCCACCCAGCAGATGCATATGAATGTGATACACCTCCTGACCGCCGTGACGGTTGGTATTCATAATCAAACGGTATCCATCTTCGGCAATGCCTTCCTGCTCAGCGATTTTCGCCGCCACTGTGATCATTCGTCCCAGCGCCTGCTCATGCTCTGCCGTCACATCGTTGACGGTTGGGATTAAAACGTTCGGGATGATCAGAATATGCGTTGGTGCCTGAGGTGAAATATCACGAAACGCAGTGACCAGCTCATCCTGGTATACGATGTCCGACGGAATTTCACGACGAATAATTTTGCTGAATATAGTTTCTTCTGCCACGACGTTTTCCTTTTTCATTAAGAGCCCATGCGTTGTGTCATGCTACGCCGGGTCACTCTGCGAGTATAGAGTATGAGCGAGTTACTCACGCTCTTTCAACTTTAACCCTCGATTTTTTAAGCAAAAAGCCCTGCCAGTGCTGTTCTTATAACCATTTCCCGGCGCTATGGCTCAGACATAGTACTGAAACAACATTTCATTTATGCGTAGCATTTGTTTACATATTGAATATGAATGCGTATATTTCGCATTTGCATTCTCATGCAGGACAAATAATTAACAGCCAAAGGGTTCATTACGCAGTCACATGACTCGAACTTAATATTAATAATATTCAAGGACTTTCCGATGTCTTTCACAACACACCACAGGGACGAACAGCATCGTTCTGCCATGGTCCCATCCCTCCTGGCAGCCTGTATTACGGCGGCGTTATTACCTTGCACCAGCCTCGCCGCCTCGGCAGAAGAGACGGTGATCGTTGATGGTTCAGCCTCCGCTACATCCAGTGATGAGCAAGATTACAGCGTTAAATCGACATCCGCAGGCACAAAAATGCAGATGACACAGCGCGATATCCCACAATCCGTCAGCATCGTCAGCCAACAGCGTATGGAAGATCAGCAGCTCCAGACACTGGGCGATGTGATGGACAACACACTGGGGATCAGCAAAAGCCAGGCGGACTCTGACCGCAGCAGCTATTTCTCTCGCGGATTCCAGATCGATAACTACATGGTCGATGGGATCCCGACCTATTTTGAATCCCGTTGGAACCTCGGCGATGCCCTTTCTGACACGGCCTTGTTTGAACGTGTAGAAGTAGTTCGTGGTGCAAACGGCTTAATGACCGGCACGGGGAATCCTTCGGCATCGATTAACATGATCCGTAAACATGCAACCAGCCGCGAGTTCACGGGGAATGTCTCCGCGGAATACGGCAGTTGGAATAAGCAACGCTATGTGACGGATTTGCAAAGCCCATTGACGGCAGACGGCAACGTGCGCGCTCGCATCGTGGCAGGTTATCAAAATAACGATTCCTGGCTTGACCGCTACAACAATGAAAAAATGTTTTTCTCGGGGATTGTCGATGCCGATCTGGGCGACACCACCAGCCTGTCGGCAGGTTACGAATACCAGCGTATTGATATCAACAGTCCAACCTGGGGCGGCTTGCCGCGCTGGAATACCGATGGCAGCAAAAACAACTACGACCGCTCGCGCAGTACCTCGCCGGACTGGACCTACAATGACAAGGACATCAACAAAGTCTTCGTGACACTCAAACAGCGTTTCGCGGATACCTGGCAAACAACCCTGAATGCCACACACTCCGAGGTCAAGTTCGACAGCAAGATGATGTACGTCGACGCTTACGTTAATAAAGCTGACGGCACACTGATTGGTCCCTATGGCAACTATGGACCGGGCTATGATTACGTTGGTGGAACAGGCTGGAACAGCGGGAAACGTAAAGTCGATGCCGTCGATCTCTTTGCCGATGGTGGCTACGACCTGTTTGGTCGTCAGCATAACCTGATGCTGGGCGGCAGTTACAGCAAGCAAAATAACCGTTATGAAAGCTCGTGGGCAAATGTATTCCCTAACGAAATAGGTAGCTTCTATACCTACGACGGTAACTTCCCGGAAACCAACTGGAATCCACAATCGCTGGCCCAGGACGATACCACGCACATGAAATCGCTGTATGCCGCGACACGCATTTCGCTGGCCGACCCATTGCATTTGATCGTCGGCGCGCGCTATACCAACTGGCGTATCGATACCCTGACCTACAGCATGGAACAAAACCACACTACGCCCTATGCGGGTCTGGTTTATGACATCGATGATAACTGGTCCACTTACGCCAGCTATACCTCTATCTTCCAGCCGCAAAACAAACGCGACAGTTCCGGTAAATATCTCGCCCCGATTACCGGCAACAACTACGAGGTTGGTCTGAAATCAGACTGGATGAACAGCCGTTTAACCACAACCCTCGCTGTATTCCGCATTGAGCAGGATAACGTGGCGCAATCAACCGGCGTACCAATCGCCGGTAGCAATGGCGACACCGCCTATAAAGCGATGGATGGAACGGTCAGCAAAGGCGTTGAATTCGAAGTAAACGGTGCGATCACGGATAACTGGCAGATGACTTTCGGCGCAACGCGGTACGTTGCGGATGACAACGAAGGCAATGCCGTCAATCCGAACCTGCCGCGTACTACGGTAAAATTGTTCACCCGTTATAACCTGCCTGCCCTGCCGGCACTGACCGTGGGGGGTGGAGTTAACTGGCAGAATCGCGTGTATAGCGATACCGTGACGCCATACGGCACGTTCCGTGCAGAACAGGGAAGCTACGCGCTGGTGGATTTATTCACTCGCTACCAGGTAACGAAGAACTTCGCCATCCAGGGCAACATCAACAACCTGTTCGATAAAACCTACGATACCAATGTCGAAGGCTCTATCGTCTATGGTGAGCCGCGTAACGTCAGCCTCACCGCCAGCTACCAGTTCTGATAATACCCAGTCTGTAAAGTATCCACCTGCATGTCAGGTGGATTTACCGAAAAGCTAAAAAGCAAAAAGCCCGCTCAAGTTTCCTTAAGCAGGCTTCTTAAATATGGCTCCTCTGACTGGACTCGAACCAGTGACATACGGATTAACAGTCCGCCGTTCTACCGACTGAACTACAGAGGAATCGTTGTGGAGGCTTATCTTAGCGGCGAAAAAACTTTTGTCAAACCCCAATTCCTACATTGGGGATCAATTGATGCTTCTCTCGACAGTTTGTTGCATTTACAGACATTTTAAATGGAAAAAACTTTGCAGCTTTTTTGATTCTCCCTCATCATTTGAAATGAGGTTTCAACTTTCTTCATTAAGGTCCACTTTGAACGTCTCCGCAGCCTTACGCCAGGTCGCATCCCGCACGCCCTGGTATGCCAAACGCAAGCGTTATAAAGTTCTCTTTTGGCGCGAAATTACCCCGCTTGCTGTCCCCATTTTTCTGGAAAACACCTGTGTACTCTTGATGGGAGTACTGAGCACCTTCCTGGTGAGTTGGTTGGGTAAAGAAGCGATGGCAGGCGTCGGGCTTGCCGACAGTTTCAACATGGTCATCATGGCATTTTTCGCCGCCATCGACCTTGGCACGACGGTGGTGGTTGCTTTTAGTCTCGGAAAGCGCGATCGCCGACGCGCCAGAGCCGCAGCCAGACAATCACTGGTGATCATGACGATATTTGCTGTCGTACTGGCGGCGGTGATTCACTATTTCGGTAAGCAGATTATTGATGTCGTTGCAGGAGAAGCCACCCCTGATGTAAAAGCGCTGGCGCTAACCTATCTGGAATTAACCGTGCTTAGCTACCCTGCTGCGGCAATTGCGTTAATTGGCAGCGGCGCACTGCGCGGTGCCGGAAATACCAAAATACCGTTATTGATTAACGGTGGTATGAATATCCTGAACATCATCATCAGTAGCATCCTGATCTACGGCATTTTTTCCTGGCAAGGGCTGGGATTCGTCGGCGCAGGTCTGGGGTTGACGATTTCACGTTACATTGGTGCCATCGCCATTGTATGGGTGCTGATGATTGGATTTAACCCCGCGCTGCGCATTCCCCTGAAGAGCTATTTTAAACCGCTGAATCTTGCCATCATCTGGGAGGTCATGGGGATTGGTATTCCTGCCAGTATAGAGTCCGTCCTGTTTAACGGTGGCAAGTTACTTACGCAGATGTTTGTTTCAGGTATGGGTACCAGCGTCATTGCCGGTAACTTCATTGCCTTTTCGATAGCGGCACTGATCAACCTGCCGGGAAACGCTTTAGGTTCCGCGTCTACCATCATTACTGGCAGACGTCTGGGAAATGGACAGATTGCTCAAGCGGAAATCCAGCTGCGGCATGTATTCTGGCTCTCCACAATCGGATTAACCGCCATCGCCTGGCTAACCGCCCCGTTTGCTGGCGTGATGGCTTCGTTTTATACCCACGATCAGGATGTAAAAGAGGTCATTGTCATCCTGATTTGGCTGAACGCGGCATTTATGCCGATATGGGCAGCATCATGGGTTCTTCCTGCTGGATTTAAAGGTGCACGTGACGCCCGTTTCGCTATGTGGGTCTCCATGTTGGGGATGTGGGGCTGTCGTGTTGTCGCCGGCTACACCCTCGGGATCGTATTAGGATGGGGTGTCGTAGGCGTCTGGATGGGGATGTTCTTCGACTGGGCAGTACGGGCCGCGTTATTTTACTGGCGCATGGTCACAGGCCGTTGGCTGTGGAAATACCCACGTCCTGAACGTGAAAAGTGTATAAAACAACCGTCTGCGTCTGAATAAGCGACGAAATGAAGAATATTTCAGCAAACGATCGCAAATATTTATTCAGGCTTTGACAATGCAGACAGGCATCGCTAATATTCGCCCCGTTCACACGATTCCTCTGTAGTTCAGTCGGTAGAACGGCGGACTGTTAATCCGTATGTCACTGGTTCGAGTCCAGTCAGAGGAGCCATATTTAAGAAGCCCGCTTAAGGAAACTTAAGCGGGTTTTTTGCTTTTCTGCCACTGCTCATTGCGCATATTAAAGCATCAGGCCAGGCTGGCTTTCGTCTGCAGATTGTTAATCTACTCTCATCTGTCTTTTTCGAAATAGAACCATTGCAGGTACGGTATGAATCAGCAGCATACGAATAATATGGTTAGCCATAACAAAACTCGCGTCTGCTTTTAACGCCAGCGCTGCAAATGACATCGATTCCACGCTGCCAGGCACCCAGGAGAGCATTAACACCGGGAAAGGATAGTCCAGCAAACGCGCGGTGATAAATGCCATGAATACCGTCACCCCTACCCCTATCAAGACAAGCTGAACCGATGACCAGAGATGACGGCCAAATTCAGCCATAGAAAACGTCGTAAAATGGTGCCCCAGCACGATCCCCATCAACACCATGCTAAGCTGGTTAAAGAGATCGGGAAAAGTGAGCGGTTGCGAGGATAAAGTGTGCAACGCCGCCGCGCAGATCAGCGAGGTGATCATATAGGGCGCCGGAAAATGTAAGCGCGCCAGGAATTTCCCCGTTATATATCCTGCTACTACCATTCCCGCTAACCACAGCAGATTGTGGCCGGAGAAAAAAACGGCTGGAGTCGATGCCAGAACATCTGTGGATGCGCCACGGGTGAAATAGCCGGCCAGAAACGTCAGGGTAATGAGACGCAGAGAATGCGAGATAACAATCTTTTGTGGCGGAGTCTTAATATGGGAGGCTAGCGCCAGTACCGCCGCCATCGCTCCGGGCACCGCCCCCAAAAGCGCCTCCTCCTTACTCCACCCCAACCGCCGCACACACCAGAAGTAGCTCAAGGTAAATTGTAAAGATAAGCAGAGTAATAACAGAGCAAAAAAAAGACTGAGCTGATGATGTTCACCATATGAAAAATCCCTAAACATCATCCCGATTGAGATACCGAGAGAAAGCTGGATAACCGTTACACTCCCCGGCATTGAGGTTACGAAGATCCCAACCCGCTTAAGTATAATCACGGTAAAGAGGGCACCAAACATCATACCCAGTGGAACATTACAGAACGTGAATCCCTGCCCGACGAGAAAACAGAGGATAATACCTGCCAATACTTTCATCGACGCCCTCTCCTGGCCGATTGTTCTATCACAAGCTGACATCAGGCGAGGAACCCACGTTCCCCGCCATCAGATTCACTCTTTGCAGGCTTTTTTACGCAATTCGGTCACCGGTACGCCACCAATCCCCCAGTTATCAGTTTCTACTTCTTCAATAATCACAATAGTTGTATTGGGATTTTTGTGTAGCACATCTACCAGTAGCTGAGTCACACCCTCCATCAGCTGTTTCTTTTGTTTATCGGTAGCACCTTCTTTGGTGATCTTAATATTTACGTAGGGCATAAAAACTCCTGCAAACCAGATAATTATGGGAAATGCGCACAGATAGAACAGCACACACGTTAAACAGCAGAACAGAGTCATAATGCTTTTGAAAACGAGTTCTGCCGGAAGAACTATTAAGGTCACTAGCTAAAATATAACTATTGTCATTATTTTCCAAAATAACCAGAATATTTAACTTTGTTGTATTGTAAATAACTAATCGCTGCTGCGATAAATAACGAGGCGGCCCCCAGCAATATGGAGTAGGCCATTCCATTTTTATTACCCTGAAAGACACTGACGACTAATGGGCCGAGGATTTGCCCTATTCCATATGTCAGCGTAACAAGACCGAGGAGATTAATCTTTTGGGGTGCGCTTATTTTTCTAGCCAACGGCATGACTAACGAGCTTGTACCCATAAATGTGCCACCAAATCCAATACAGCTAATGGTTAACAGCAGTGGCGAGTTAATAAATATGGCCATGACTACGCAGATCGCTTGCACACTTAAGTTAACGCTCAGGCAGGATAATATATTCCATTTGCGAGCAGCCCATAGCCAGCCATAGCAGCCAGGAATAACGGCAAGACCGACAATAGACCAGATATGGTCGGCTAAAAAAGTGTTGCCAACACCCCGGGCCATTAACGGCAAATACGTGGCGACAATGATATAACCGAACCCCGCCAGGCCATACAGTAAGGCTAAATTCCACCACTGGATATCCGACTCCGCGCCTGCGGCAGCTTTTACTGGGGGGATCATATGTTTATCTTTCGGCAAAAGCATCGTCAGTATGACGAAAAGTATCGCTGAAATGATGGCTGCGCCAATCCACAACACATGTGAATTTAAGGCGTAGGATACGCCAGCAATGACATATTCATTGCCGATAAAAATGCCCATTCCTACGCCCGAAAACAAAGAGGCGATAACAAAAGGGTTATGGGTATGCTGCAGGACCAGCATTGAACCAAATATCATCATTCCCGCGCTTGCCACACCGGCGAGGAACCTGATTAACAAAACAATTTCTGGCTGGGTCACTTTTGCCATCAAAAAAATCAGCATGACGGTAAGTAGTGCTGAGACCAGTAACGACACTCTTAATTTATTGACCGCGCTAAAAATACCAAAAGAAAAAAGGAGGCTGCCAACAAGGTAACCTGCGTAGTTGGCGCTGGCAATTATCGATAATTGTGAAAAAGTGAGCAGTCCTTCATGAAGCATAACCGGGAGCATAGGCGTATATAAAAAGCGCCCAATGCCCATTCCTAAGGTCAAGACGATCATACCAAATACAGCAGTACGCAACTGACGGAGGCCAATAGCACTGTGATCGAGATCCATATTTTGGCCTCAAAAGACGAATTAAGTTTGATTGTTATCTTACACAAGGAAATGAT
>NZ_JANEWL010000239.1:0-732 GCF_028069815.1 Citrobacter sp. Awk 2 | reverse complement strand
TCATTGAACACCCGGATAACACTTTCATAGAAAAGTGAAGGATTTGATCATGGTTACATCATACCAAAAAGGGATATTAGCAATAGGTGCGCATCCGGACGATATTGAACTCGGATGTGGTGCCTCGTTATCCCGCTTAATAAAAGAAGGTTATCACGTTACTGCCGTCGTCATGACCGCAGGGGCTGAAGGGTGCGTTTTAAAAGCCGACCGACACGCAGAATCTCAATCGGCATTAACATCATTAGGTTGTCATCAGGTTTTTCAGTTTCATTTTGAGGACACACGAACACCATACTTTGTTGATACGATGATCAAATCACTTGAAGATGTCATCACAAATCACATTCCCGCACGAATAAACATCGTGCGAGCTTATACTATGCATGATTCTGACCGGCATCAGGATCATCGTGCGGTACATAAGGCTTCTATCGTTGCCTGCAGAAATATTCCCCAGGTTCTCGGTTATGAAACCCCCAGTACCTGGCTGACGTTTGTTCCCCAGGTTTTTGAAAACGTCAGTGAGAACTGTTTTATTCAAAAACTTCGTGCGCTTTCATTTCATCAAAGCCAGCAGCAACGTGATTATATGCGTACAGAACGTCTGCGTACCGTAGCCCAATTCCGAGGACAACAGGCCGGATGTGAATTATCTGAAGGTTTTGTTGTTCACAAAATGATTCTCTAATTATATGAAAACAATAATTTTTATTATGATGAGCCTGTGTA
>NZ_JANEWL010000238.1:0-752 GCF_028069815.1 Citrobacter sp. Awk 2 | reverse complement strand
GAATATAATTTCAAAGATGTTGTTGAGGGATTCAATTCATACATAACCCGAGATGAATTGCCACTTGATAGAACAGATTTATTAGAAAATATATCAAGCATGGAAAAACTCTCTAAAGAAAATAACAATACAGAGATTTTTGAAGACTATTTACTTGCTCTACACGCAACAATCTCAAAGTTTTATGATTTATTAGGTGATGAAAATTTATCAGAAGAAATGAGTGAGAAAATCATTAATCCATTTGGCAAAAACGCTTTGAAAATATTCAAACGAGCTCAAGTATACTCGGGTTTTGGCGCTGCTATTGGAAAAATGGTAGATTTTAAGGTTATTAATGATATTAAAAGAATACCCGAACTCGTTGCTGGCATTAATATTGAAAACGGAATAGAGTTTATAGACCAAATAAACATATCTCTAGATGAGGTAGCAAAAGCAAGCAGAAAAATAGGTAACGCGCAGCGAACTTATTTTGTTTATTTCTTCAGGGAGTTATTAAATGAGGAATCAGACTCTTTCTTAAACCCTGAAATTTCAGCAGAAACAGCGAAGCAAAAATATATATCTCAATATGTTTAAGGATGTTATATGTGTCATTTACGTTCAATTAGTGAACATAATGAAGAAAACATTCATTTGATTTTGGACAAAAGAGAGTCAAATACAACTATTGATTTCTTCTTCGAAATATATGATAGAGATTATTATCAAATCGATATTCCTCTTGATTTTGATGAGCACTCTATAGC
>NZ_JANEWL010000237.1:0-807 GCF_028069815.1 Citrobacter sp. Awk 2 | reverse complement strand
GGTTTAATATGATTGATGAATTCCACGTTATGTATATGTATAGAAAAATCCAAGCTGAAGCGGCTACCACTGATATAAAGACATTGAACCAACTCTTGAAGAAGTTCCGCAAGGTAGTAGCGGAACGGCGGGAAGAATACTATCAGGAGATTGGTGAGAAAAAGGTACGTAAGTTAAAAATGAAAAAGATCCTCAAATTGATGGAGAAGGATAGGATATCACCAGAGGATCTCATTGACTGGCAGTAGCCAGTCACTATGTTGCTTCTTCGCTTATATATTAAATATCATCATAAGCTGGCTCTGCTGTTTTAGGATACTGCAGCGTCAGTGCTGGATCTGTTTCTTTGTTAGAACAGCTATCAGATGTTTTTGGTGGCTCAGATGTAGTCGTTCCCTCTGTAGGTTGATTGTCAGAATCATTTGTTTGATTAAATGTATAAACATTATCAAATACTGGTTCATTATTAGCGTTAAATCCCTGTGCCTTTTTAACATTAGGGCGTTGTTTGGCATTGATAGAATGCGCTTGTCCCTTAAGAAATATGTTGGAGTTCATAAAGAGATCTCCATCTTTATCAATAATGATCCCTTTCTTTTTGAGCTTTTTAAAGACAAGAGACATATTTGATTTTTTAATATCTAAGTCGCGGCATAGCTTTGCTTGCGATATATGAAAGCAGTTTCCAAACTCCATGATGTTTAAAATCCTTGCGATAACCTTCAACTCATTCTTGGAAATATCAAGTTCTGCGAGTTGCTGGAAGTTTTTTGTGAACATATGGACATAATCAACATCTTTTTTAAT
>NZ_JANEWL010000236.1:0-806 GCF_028069815.1 Citrobacter sp. Awk 2 | reverse complement strand
ATACAAAAGACTATGACATGTTGGTGACTGATGAAGGGTTTTATTTGATTGAGTTTTCTGGTGATGAAAGGATTGCGGAAGATGGTTATGTTTTGAAATGGACATTTAGTCCAGCTACCAAGCTTGCTAATCCGGCTTATCCCGGAGTGACAGGGCCAGAATATCAGGAAAAATTACCCATGGATGATATATCTAAGGTAAAGCAGGTGCATATGCAGTGTGATCGCGAGTTAAAACCTAAGCAGCAATCAGGGGGGGAGGGAAATGAACGCCAAAACATCTGAACCGACCAGGAAAGCCGATGTTCATGTCACAGATAATGGAACACCTTATGCTTACTCAATGACTTCACATAAAAATATAAAAACACGAATCGAAGTTCAACCTCCATTGCAGTTACCGGGGATAATAATTTTTGTTCACGGTGTCAACTCAGAGGGGGAATGGTATGATCATGCTGAAAAAGCTCTTTGTGACGGGTTGAATAAACGTCTTAGTCTGACCCACAGTCCAAACTCGAAATTAAAAGAGCACAAATATTCAGTGTCGCACTGGAATAAAGATCAAACTGAGTGGGTAGTACCCCTGCGAAAAATTACTGAAGAGGGGCGTTCCCCGGTTGTTCGTTTCTACTGGGGCTATCGTGCCGCTGATAATGAAGTCGATAAATATGCAATCCCGCTTAAAAACAAACAGGGTGATAATTATTACGACCTGACGCCTGAACAACGAAAAAGCAAAGGCCCCTTTTACTGGGGAGGTGGTCCGTTCCAGAATGGCTGCAACCAACTGGTCAGTTTATGGAG
>NZ_JANEWL010000235.1:0-826 GCF_028069815.1 Citrobacter sp. Awk 2 | reverse complement strand
ATATTATTCATTACCATTATCCATTTCCTTTTATGGATATGCTTCATTTCTTGTGCCGAATAAAAAGACCAACAGTTGTTAGTTATCATTCTGATATTGTAAAACAAAAATATATTTCTCGGTTATATTCACCACTAATGAATCGCTTTCTGAGTTCTGTTGATTGTATTGTTGCTGCGTCTCCAAATTACGCAAAGACTAGTACTGTATTACAGAAATTCGAATCTAAAGTAAAGATCATTCCTTATGGATTAGATGAAAATTCTTATCCTCAGCTCAAGGAGGAAAAGCTAAAATACTGGAAGAATAGACTGGGGGATAGGTTTTTCTTATTTATCGGGGCGTTCCGCTATTATAAAGGCTTGCACACCTTATTAGATGCGGCATATGGCACTACACTTCCTATAGTTATTGTTGGCGGTAGTGGGATAGAACATGAAATTAGAAGTAAAGCTAAGAAACTAAATCTCTCTAATGTGCATTTCGTTGGTTCATTACCCGATGAAGATAAAACAGCGTTGTTACAACTTAGCTATGCAATTGTTTTCCCGTCTCATCTTAGATCTGAAGCATTTGGTATCACTTTGCTTGAAGGTGCGATGTATGGAAAGCCATTAATTTCATGTGAGATTGGAACGGGTACTAGCTATATAAATATTGACAAGCAAACGGGGTTAGTTGTATCTCCTGGCGATAGTAAGGATTTAAGAAAGGCAATGAATCTCTTGTGGGAAAATACTTCATTGGCACTTCAATACGGTATAAATGCACGAGAACGATTCAATAATTATTTTACCTCTGAGGGGATGATGAAAAAGTATATAGA
>NZ_JANEWL010000234.1:0-839 GCF_028069815.1 Citrobacter sp. Awk 2 | reverse complement strand
AATCATCTTTTAGTCGCAAACATGTTTCTACATCTTCATCTAAATCATCTATTAGATTAAATTCAGATGATAACGCTACGATATGAATGCATATTTCTTTGAGCTGTTCATCTGACAATAACTTACTGAATGATTTTATTAAAAAATAATCATTCTTTGATAAAAATTGAAGTGCTGAAATGGAGTCTTTAAAAAAAGAAAACGCACTATCAATTTCCCCGGATTGAATTAACTCACTAAGGTTAGTCATAAAATCACGAGATATATCAGAAAATATATTCCTTACCGAATTAAATATATTGCGACCTAATTCATCACTATCATTCCTTTTTTCATCTACATGAGTCGTCCATTCGCCCAAAACACTTTTACTACGCAAGTCTAAGGCTAATTTTATCGTATGCGTTTTACTGTTCACAATCCATCCTCATCAATAATAAATCATGATTACCATATCATCAGGAACAGTTTAATAAAAATTTCCCGTAGATAACCAAAACATCAAATAGCTATTGAATTTCCATCAACACCATACATAAGTGAATACATGCATCATATGATCAAATTGTATTATCTCCATGAACACGGTCACACATGAAAAACTTAAAGTGACCAAAATCGCACTACACCGCACCGCCTGCGGTTTTCATATCACTAAAATTTTTCAGTTGTGATTTTTTACAAACGATATTGCCAGCCCGCGCCCGTTCTGGGGATGCTCTGCGAGACAGGAACTGAAAAGAATGAAAAGAAATTCAGCTTTTTTCAGTTTTACTGTCCGTAGTATCTATGGCCTGAATACGCAACTATATGATATTAAATGGATAATTAATTTTAGG
>NZ_JANEWL010000233.1:0-868 GCF_028069815.1 Citrobacter sp. Awk 2 | reverse complement strand
GTAATATTTTTTTCAATATCATGTAAAAAACGGTGCAACATTGCTGTATCTCGCTGTCCTAACAACCCCATCCGCTGCTGTAGCCAATCCGTGAGCTTGATATCATCCGCAACGTCCAGCGTGGCTAATAATTGCAAAACCCGGGCACGTAACGCCTGCAACTGAAGCTCATCCGTCACCTCAATATTTTTTGCCGGTTGTTGTATTAAACCTGCTAATTGATAGCAATACACCATCACCGCCTGACCCAAATTCAGTGAAGGGTAGTCAGCCACCATCGGCACGCCGGTTAGCACATCCGCTAGCGCTAATTCTTCATTTGTCAGCCCCGAATCTTCACGGCCGAACACCAACGCGGCGTGATCCATCCACGTTGATTTTTCCTGCAACAAGGGAACCAGCTCGACCGGAGTGGCGTAATAATGGAACTTCGCGCGGCTACGAGCCGTGGTGGCGATGGTAAAATCAACGTCGTGCAACGCATCGGCTAACGTTGGAAAAACGTTAATATTATCAATAATGTCACCTGAACCATGTGCCACCCATCGCGTCGCAGGCTCCAGATGAGCCTCGCTATCAACGATCCGCAATTGCGTGAATCCCATGGTTTTCATAGCACGCGCTGCCGCGCCAATATTTTCGGCTCTGGCTGGAGCAACCAGAATAATTGTTAAACGCATTTTGATACTCTTTTTGACCGGCCTGCAGATAATTATGTGATGTGCATCAACATATTACGCAGCGCGAATTTACATATTTTTAACAGAAATCACTGAAAAAGCATTTCACATTCAGTAAAAAATGCTAAACTATTTCCTGCCTGTACTATTGCTTTTTATGTTAACAGAAGTTGCATATCCTTCTGTTT
>NZ_JANEWL010000232.1:0-886 GCF_028069815.1 Citrobacter sp. Awk 2 | reverse complement strand
GGGCTGCTCCCCGTTCGCTCGCCGCTACTGGGGGAATCTCGGTTGATTTCTTTTCCTCGGGGTACTTAGATGTTTCAGTTCCCCCGGTTCGCTTCATTACGCTATGTATTCACGTAATGATAGTGTGNCGAATCACACTGGGTTTCCCCATTCGGAAATCGCCGGTTATAACGGTTCATATCACCTTACCGACGCTTATCGCAGATTAGCACGTCCTTCATCGCCTCTGACTGCCAGGGCATCCACCGTGTACGCTTAGTCGCTTAACCTCACAACCCGAAGATGTTTCGTAAAACATCACCGTGTTGCGAAAATTTGAGAGACTCGAACACACCGCTTTTCATTTCTTATTACGGAGAAATGAAACAGTGTGTCGTTTCAATTTTCAGCTTGATCCAGATTTTTAAAGAGCAAAACTTCGCAGTGAACCTTTTCAGGTACACTCTGAAGTTTTCTTGTTTTTTGCAGTAAAGATGGTGGAGCTATGCGGGATCGAACCGCAGACCTCCTGCGTGCAAAGCAGGCGCTCTCCCAGCTGAGCTATAGCCCCATCGTAGTTATCTCATTCACCTTAATTTTTGTTGAAGCAAGGCGTGGTGACACGAAGCATACTGAAGTATGTGAGTGTCGCCGCAACGCGGCATCAGCAAAAATTTGGTAGGCCTGAGTGGACTTGAACCACCGACCTCACCCTTATCAGGGGTGCGCTCTAACCACCTGAGCTACAAGCCTGCAGAGATTTTCTTACTGCTAATTTTCATCAGACAATCTGTGTGAGCACTACAAAGAACGTTTCTTTAAGGTAAGGAGGTGATCCAACCGCAGGTTCCCCTACGGTTACCTTGTTACGACTTCACCCCAGTCATGAATCACAAAGTGGTAAGCG
>NZ_JANEWL010000231.1:0-899 GCF_028069815.1 Citrobacter sp. Awk 2 | reverse complement strand
AAGTTAGCATGTAGTGGTGAATTTAGGCCCCGCCGAGAAGAAGATATAACGCCTGTCCTCGGAAAATACAAACTTGCCTTTAAAAAATACTCCCTATTTACTGGCTCGATTGAACCGAGAAAGAATATTGCGACATTGCTTGATGCCTACGAACGTCTGCCATTGTCACTGAGAAAGCAGACTCCACTCGTTATTAGCGGATTCAAAGGGTGGAACAGTGATACTTTGCATCGTCGATTCGAACAAGGTGAACGAGAAGGATGGCTGCGCTACCTGGGATTTACACCGTCAAGCGATCTACCTGCACTCTATGCCGGTGCTGTTAGTTTTTTATTTCCATCAGTTTATGAGGGATTTGGGCTACCAGTATTGGAGGCAATGGCATCTGGGACTCCGGTTGTTTGTTCAAACAGCTCTTCACTTCCAGAAGTTGCGGGTAGCAGCGCTTTAATGTGTGATGCTATGGATGTTGAGACACTTACGTCTTTAATTATGAAGAGTCTTACTGATACGGAATGGCAGGATAGTGCCACTAAAAGTGGATTATCACATGTTAACCAATTTTCATGGAAACGATGTGCAACTGAAACGGTTGCTGCATATAAACAGGTGAAGTAAGATTAATGTTGAAAGTACTGCATTTTTATAAGACATACTACCCAGATACTTTTGGTGGCATCGAGCAAGTTATCTACCAGCTAAGTGAGTCTGGGGCTGAATATGATGTTGAATCAACCGTACTTTCTCTAAGTAAACGCGGGGATATTGATAATCAAAAAATTGGTAAGCAGCGAGTCTTCTACGCAAAAACTAATTTTGAGGTAGCCTCAACACCATTTTCTCTATCTTGCATTAAGAAATTTAAAGAATTAGCAAATCAAGCAGATATTATTCATTAC
>NZ_JANEWL010000230.1:0-914 GCF_028069815.1 Citrobacter sp. Awk 2 | reverse complement strand
AATTAAAGTAACACTCCGCAAGGTTTGGATGTTTTTATTTCTCATAGACGAGAATTTACATATGGTGATATAATATGGCGGGAAAAACAGGCTGGTTATTAACCTGCCTGTCATGTAAATAAATTTTCGAGGAGACTATTCCAGTGGGACGTAAATGGGCCAATATTGTTGGTAAAAAAACGGCTAAAGACGGTGCAACGTCTAAAGTATATTCAAAATTCGGTGTGGAAATCTATGCTGCGGCTAAACAAGGTGAACCAGACCCAGAATTAAACACAGCTTTAAAATTCGTTATTGAACGTGCGAAACAAGCCCAGGTTCCAAAGCATGTTATTGATAAAGCTATTGATAAAGCCAAAGGTGGCGGCGGCGAAACGTTCTTGCAAGGGCGTTATGAAGGCTTTGGTCCAAGTGGTTCCATGATTATCGCTGAAACCCTGACTTCAAACGTTAACCGCACGATTGCTAATATTCGCTCAATCTTCAATAAAAAAGGCGGGAATATCGGGGCGGCAGGTTCTGTCAGCTACATGTTTGATAATACTGGTGTGATCGTATTTAAAGGCACTGACCCTGACCATATTTTTGAAATTTTGCTTGAAGCTGAAGTTGATGTTCGTGATGTCACCGAAGAAGAAGGCAACATCATTATTTACACTGAATCTACAGACCTCCATAAAGGAATTGCAGCCCTCAAAGCAGCGGGGATTACTGAATTCTCAACCACAGAATTAGAAATGATAGCTCAATCAGAAATTGAACTTTCACCAGAAGATTTAGAAATCTTTGAAGGACTTGTTGATGCCCTTGAAGATGATGATGATGTTCAAAAAGTATATCATAACGTTGCAAATCTCTAATTATAAATTAAAGAAATCTGTCATTATGGCAGATTTTATAAATTGTAAGTTTGT
>NZ_JANEWL010000023.1:0-50512 GCF_028069815.1 Citrobacter sp. Awk 2 | reverse complement strand
TTTGTTATCCGTCCGGATAACGTCACAATTATTGGAATCTTTATGAACCTTAACGCTAAGCGTCAGGGGGCTACCCCTTTGTATTTGCAAAATACTCGTGAGAAGAATACTTTGCAACATCAAGGAGATAAACCCACGAAATTTGCTGTGTATGGCTTGCAAGAACACCAGCAATTTATAGACCAGCATATTCAGAGTCAGCCCGTAAAAGCGATTTTCTTTCGCAGTAATTTAATTAACAGTAGTTTCAAAAATATTCTTTTCGCAAATTTAACACTTAATCGTTGTTATCTCGAAAATCTTATTTTCGAAGATTGTGTCATGCGAAATGTTTGGTTTTCATACTGCGTGATCACACAGCCTGTGGTTTTACGACGTTGCAATGTGGCGGGAATGCGTCTGCTGAATGTGCATCGGAGGATGTTTGTTTTTGAAGAGTGTACCGGTGTCGGGGAATTACTCATTTCCTGACACCGGTCATTCGGGCGATTAACGCATAGTGACGAATTCTTCAGCCGCAGTTGGGTGGATCGCTACGGTGTTGTCGAAATCTTTCTTGGTTGCGCCCATTTTCAGTGCCACCGCGAAGCCTTGCAGCATTTCGTCCATACCAAAGCCGATGCCGTGAATACCGACAATCTTCTCTTCTGGTCCAACGCAGACCAGCTTCATGCGGCACGGTTGGCGGTGAGAGGTAACGGCGGTATACATCGCGGTAAACGATGATTTATACACTTTTACCTGATCATCACCGTGCTGTTCGCGTGCCTGCTGCTCGGTTAACCCTACAGTACCAATTGGCGGATGGCTGAAGACCACGGTTGGAATGTTGCTGTAGTCCAGATGCTCGTCCGGCTTGTTATTAAACAGACGTTCGGACAGACGACGGCCTGCGGCAACCGCAACCGGCGTCAGCTCAACGGCACCGGTGTTATCGCCGACGGCATAAATTCCCGGCACGCTGGTGTTCTGGTATTTATCAACAACGATGTACCCTTTTTCGTTGGTTTTCACACCTGTTGCCGCCAGGTTGAAGTTGTCGGTTGCCGGTTCACGTCCAATCGCCCAGATCAGGCAATCTACCGTTTCGCTACGACCATCTTCCAGTTGCAGAGTCAGGCTGCCGTCTGCATTTTTAACCACGGCTTTTGGAATAGCGTGGGTATGCAGAGTTGGGCCTTCAGTGTTCATCACTTCAACCAGTGTCTCGACAATCATCGGATCAAAGCTACGCAGCGGTGCATGCTTACGCACAAAGAGATGTGTTTGCGCGCCCAGACCGTTGATGACACCCGCCAGTTCAACGGCAATGTAGCCTGCGCCAACGACTGCCACGCGTTTCGGCAGTGCTGGCAGTTCAAAGAAACCATCGGAGTCGATGCCGTATTCCACACCCGGAATGTCCGGATGGCTTGGACGGCCGCCGGTGGCAATTAAAATATGATCGGCAGTGATCGTTTCACCGTTCACTTCAATGGTTTTAGCATCAACGAAGCGGGCAAAGCCTTTAATAACATCGACATTATTTTTACCCAACACATTATCGTAAGAGGTATGAATGCGATCGATATAGGCGGTACGGCTGGCGATCAGTTTATCCCAATCGAACTTATTAATAGTGGTGTCGAAACCATAATCCGGGCCATACATATGAATAGCTTCGCGGATCTGCGCGGCATGCCACATCACTTTCTTCGGTACGCAGCCAACGTTGACGCAAGTGCCGCCTAACGCTTTGGCTTCAATCAGTGCGCATTTCTGGCCGTACATTGCCGCACGGTTAATGGAGGCAATACCGCCGCTGCCGCCGCCGATAGCGATGTAATCATAGTGCTTGGTCATGACCGCTCCTTCATGTTCATTGTAGGGCGGAGAAGCGTTATGCCATCCGCCAAAATATTCGCGATTGTATACCTGAAATTAAAAGGTTCCACCGATGGCTGTGATTACTCCGGTACGATCCAACTGACGGACGTGTGCCCGGTTCCTGCCGGAACCAGTTTGCTGTGTAGCCACGGCAGGACGTTGTTCATCTGCTGTTCCAGCTTCCACGGCGGGTTAATCACAATCATGCCGGAAGCCGTCATACCGCGCTGATCGCTGTCCGGGCGAACCGCCAACTCAATTTGCAGGATGCGACGAATGCCGGTGTCTTCCAGATCATGAATCATACGTTTGATTTGCTGACGCAGGACTACCGGATACCACAGTGCATAGGTACCGGTTGCGAAACGTTTGTAACCTTCGCTGATGCCGGCAACGACGGCCTGATAGTCGGACTTAATTTCGTATGGGGGATCGATAAGGATCAATCCACGGCGAGAAACCGGCGGTAATTTTGCTTTTAACTGCTGATAGCCGTCGGCTTTAGCGACACGCGCACGTTCGTCTTTCTGGAACTCGGAACGCAGTAGCGGAAAATCGCTCGGGTGCAGTTCTGTCAATTGCAGGCTGTCCTGCTCACGCAATAACTGGCGGGCAATCAGCGGAGAACCCGGGTAGTAGCGCAACTGACCACTCCGGTTGAAATGCTGCACGACAGAAATATAGGGTTCCAGTTCGGCAGGCAAATCGTCCTGCTGCCAGATACGGGCGATGCCTTCCAGATATTCACCGGTACGTTCGGCATGCTCACTGCTCAGCTGATAACGGCCAGCCCCGGCATGGGTGTCCAGATAGAGAAACGGTTTTTCTTTCTCTTTGAGCGATTCAATGATCAGGCTCTGAACGGTGTGTTTAAGGACGTCGGCGTGGTTGCCTGCGTGATAACTGTGGCGATAACTGAGCATGGGTAATGAAATTCCGCTGAAATGACGATTTGCCACAGTTTACAGCAGATCGGCACAGATTACCCGTAGGCCCGGTAAGCGCAGCGCCACCGGGCGTCTTTCCATCACGGTTAGCATTGAAATCCTCTACACTTAACCCCATTCTACAAATAATATGCACAGCGCCGGATACGCGCTTCATTCACTCTTTTCAACAGGACCGCGCTAATGACCAATCCATTGCTGACTCCCTTCGAACTGCCGCCGTTTTCCAAAATTCAGCCTGAGCACGTCGTGCCCGCTGTGACTAAGGCGCTAAACGATTGCCGCGAAAACGTTGAACGCGTGGTTGCGCAGGGCGCGCCGTATACCTGGGAAAATCTCTGCCAGCCATTGGCGGAAGTGGACGATGTCCTGGGGCGTATTTTCTCTCCGGTCAGTCACCTGAATTCGGTGAAAAACAGCCCGGAGCTGCGCGAAGCCTACGAACAAACGCTGCCGCTGTTGTCTGAATACAGCACCTGGGTTGGGCAACATGAGGGGCTGTACAAAGCCTACCGCGACCTGCGTGATGGCGATCATTACGCCACCCTGAACACCGCACAGAAAAAAGCGGTCGATAACGCACTGCGTGATTTTGAGCTGTCTGGCATTGGTTTGCCGAAAGAAAAACAACAGCGCTATGGCGAAATCGCGACCCGTCTGTCTGAACTGGGTAACCTGTACAGCAACAACGTGCTTGATGCGACCATGGGCTGGACCAAACTCGTCACCGACGAATCTGCGCTTGCCGGGATGCCGGAAAGTGCGCTGGCCGCCGCTAAAGCTCAGGCCGAAGCCAAAGAGCAGGAAGGTTATCTGCTGACGCTGGACATCCCGAGTTACCTGCCAGTAATGACCTACTGCGATAACCAGGCTCTGCGTGAAGAGATGTACCGCGCTTATTCCACCCGTGCATCTGACCAGGGGCCAAACGCGGGCAAATGGGATAACAGCCCGATAATGGAAGAGATCCTCGCGCTGCGCCACGAACTGGCTCAACTGCTGGGCTTTGAAAGCTACGCCTTTAAATCTCTCGCCACGAAAATGGCGGAAAACCCGCAGCAGGTGCTCGAATTCCTGACGGATCTGGCCAAACGTGCGCGTCCGCAGGGTGAGAAAGAGCTGGCCCAACTGCGCGCCTTCGCGAAAGCGGAATTTGGCGTTGATGAGCTGCAGCCGTGGGACATCGCGTACTACAGCGAGAAGCAAAAACAGCACCTTTACAGCATCAGCGACGAGCAGTTGCGTCCTTACTTCCCGGAAAACAAAGCGGTTAACGGCCTGTTTGAAGTGGTTAAGCGCATTTACGGCATTACCGCGAAAGAGCGTACTGATGTAGACGTCTGGCATCCGGAGGTTCGCTTCTTTGAACTGTACGATGAAAACAACGAGCTGCGCGGCAGTTTCTATCTGGATCTGTACGCGCGTGAACACAAACGCGGTGGGGCGTGGATGGACGACTGTGTCGGCCAGATGCGTAAAACCGACGGTACGTTGCAAAAACCGGTCGCTTATCTGACCTGTAACTTCAACCGTCCGGTGAACGGTAAACCGGCGCTGTTCACCCACGATGAAGTGATCACCCTGTTCCACGAGTTTGGTCACGGCCTGCACCACATGCTGACCCGCATCGAAACGGCCGGCGTTTCGGGTATCAACGGTGTGCCATGGGATGCTGTTGAACTGCCAAGCCAGTTTATGGAAAACTGGTGCTGGGAGCCACAAGCGCTGGCGTTTATCTCCGGTCACTATGAAACCGGTGAACCGCTGCCGAAAGAATTACTGGATAAAATGCTGGCGGCGAAAAACTACCAGGCGGCGCTGTTTATTCTGCGTCAGCTGGAATTCGGCCTGTTTGATTTCCGTCTGCATGCTGAGTTTAACCCGCAGCAGGGGGCGAAAATCCTTGAAACCCTGGCAGAGATTAAAAAGCAGGTTGCTGTAGTGCCAGGGCCGACATGGGGCCGTTTCCCACACGCATTCAGCCATATTTTTGCGGGCGGCTACGCAGCGGGTTATTACAGCTACCTGTGGGCTGATGTCCTGGCGGCAGATGCGTTCTCTCGCTTTGAAGAAGAGGGGATTTTCAACCGCGAAACCGGACAGTCGTTCCTCGATAGCATCCTGACTCGTGGGGGTTCTGAGGAGCCAATGACGCTGTTCAAACGCTTCCGTGGCCGTGAACCTCAGCTCGACGCCATGCTGGCGCATTACGGCATCAAGGGCTGATTGTTCGCGTGAAAATTTGTTTACTGGATGAAACAGGCGCCGGAGACGGCGCCTTATCTGTTCTGGCGACCCGCTGGGGGCTGGAGCATGATACAGACAACCTGATGGCGCTGGTGATGACGCCGGAACATCTGGAACTGCGCAAGCGAGACGAACCTAAACTCGGCGGCATTTTCGTTGATTTTGTCGGCGGGGCGATGGCCCATCGGCGTAAGTTTGGCGGCGGTCGCGGCGAAGCGGTGGCGAAGGCTGTCGGCATTAAAGGCGATTATTTGCCGGACGTGGTCGATGCTACCGCAGGACTGGGACGCGATGCGTTTGTGTTGGCCTCCGTTGGCTGCCATGTACGGATGCTGGAACGTAATCCGGTGGTGGCGGCGCTGCTCGACGATGGCCTGGCCCGTGGTTATGCCGACCCGGAAATCGGGCCGTGGTTGCAGGAGCGATTACAACTGATCTATGCGTCCAGTCTGACGGCGTTGACCGATATCACGCCGCGCCCGCAGGTGGTGTATCTCGACCCGATGTTCCCACATAAGCAGAAAAGTGCGCTGGTGAAAAAAGAGATGCGCGTGTTTCAGTCGCTGGTGGGGCCAGACTTAGATGCCGATGGGTTGTTGATGCCAGCACGTCAGCTGGCGACTAAACGTGTTGTGGTGAAGCGTCCGGATTACGCGCCGCCGCTCGCGGATGTGGCGACACCCAATGCGGTAGTCACCAAAGGGCATCGCTTTGATATTTACGCCGGGACGGCGTAACGTGTTGGCCGCATCCTGTTTGATGCGCTGAATCGCCTGATGGCGCTACGCTTATCAGGCCTACGGCTGAGTGTGGTTTGAAAGCCGGATAAGGTGTTACCGCAGTGGTGTCGATAATCGCCTGATAGTTTGTAGGCCGGATAAGGCGTTAGCCGCATCCGGCGATTCGACTACACGAATGGAGCCAGCGGATCGGCAATCTCAAACGCCACGGTCTTGTCAGCCTTCGGTGGATATATCAACTCACTGACAATTGAGACCTTCAGTTTTTTCGCCTCTGCACGCGTCAGTTTCACTTGCTGATCCCACCCTTCGGTATACACCGCGCCCCATGCACCAAGATCCAGACAGGTAACGTAGTTTTCCTGACGGTACGGCAGTGGCGCAACGTTTAGCAAGCTGGCTGCCGCGTTATTTCCGGCAAATTTGCCCAGTAAAATAGCGTGCTGACAGGTCATTAGCGCGTGATTGCCTTTGTCATCGGTGGCGGCGTAAGCCACATCGCCGGTGGCATAGATATCATCATGGCCGATGACCTGAAGGTTAGCGTCCACATGCAGGCGGCCCTGGCGATCGCGCGGTGCGTCAATTTGCGCCGTTAACCCGTTTGCCTGGACGCCAACCGTCCAGATAACGGTCTGTGAGGCGATGGTCTGCCCATCTTTCAGCGTGACGCCGGAGGCATCCACGCACTCCACTTCCGCATTGACCAGCCATTCGACGCCCAGTTCAGCGGAGGCTTCGATAATGACATCACGTAATTCCTGGCTCCAGCGCCCGCCTGGCTGAGCGCCGCGTTCAACTACGACAACTCTGGTCTTAGCATCAGCACCTAATATTTCGCGCAAACGCCCCGGCAATTCCAGCGCCATTTCAATCCCGGTAAAGCCGCCGCCACAGACCACGACCGTATTGCGAGCCTCACATTCCGGTTGTAACGCCAGCTCCTTAATGTGCTGCTCCAGTACGGCGGCGCTCTCGAGTTGGTCGAGGTCAAACGCGTGCTCGGCGGCGCCAGCGACAATGTCGCGGTTTACGTGGCTACCGCTGGCGAGAACCAAACGGTCGTAATGGCGCAAGTGGGTTTCACCGTTGACGTCTTTCCAGCTGACTTCTTTAGAGGCCGGGAGGATCTGCTCAACGTGACCTTGCAGGAAGTTAACGCCGGTAGCGTCGAATAAGGGTTGCAGCGGGGCGACCAGCGTGTGGACCGCGCTTTCATAAAAACGCGGGCGTACACGCAGCTCTGGCTGTGGCGCAATCACCGTAATATCAATGGTCTGCCGGTTTTTCTCCGCCAGACGTGCGGCGCTCAATGCTGCCCACATACCGGCAAAACCGGCACCCACGATCAGAATTTGTTTCTGCATTAGTTTTATCTCACTGGTGACTACGATTTATTTACTCGGATTTTATTGGTCGTAGTTGTGGATTGCAATGCGATCCTGATTATTTTTTCTTTATTGCGTCTGGATGTTTTAGTATCTGGTTGATAAATATCTATTTATATTTTTATTCTTATGCAGGGTTACTCTGTTCTCTGGAATGCATTAGATGAAAAAGCTACAATAAACTCAGATTCATTTTGGCTGAGATAAAAAATGGCATTTTACAGTTCCGGGGTTGAGTACGGCATCCATAGCCTGATGTGTATGGTCGACAGCAAAGGCGACGCGCGGGATATGAGCGTGCGAGAAATTGCCGAACTACAAAGCGTGCCGTATGACTATCTGGCAAAAATCTTCACTCGTCTGTCGAAAGCAGGTCTGGTGCGCAGTATCGAGGGTAAGGGCGGCGGGTTCCAGTTGGCCAAACCCGCGGAAGACATCACTGTGCTGGATGTGGTCAATGCCATAGATGGCGATAAGCGTATTTTTGAATGTCGTGAAATTCGCCAGCGTTTAGCCGTTTTTGAGGAGCATCCGCCACAGTGGGCTTGTGAAGGCATTTGCGGCGTGCGTTCGGTAATGGACATGGCGCAACAGCGCATGGAAGAAGCACTTGGCCAGCATACCATTCTGGATTTGGCTCGTAAGATGTACCGCAAAGCGCCGGACACCTTCGTAGTGGAAGTACAGGAGTGGATTGCCGCGCGCAAAGGGTAATGCATTGAAAATGCCCAATAGCGAAAAGCGATCGGGCATGTTGAATGTAGGCCGGATAAGGCGTAAGCCGCATCCGGCACTGAAGATTATTGCTCGGTACTCGGCGTATTAATCATCCGGTTCAGCCATGGCACCATAATCGCCATCACAACCGTTACCGCCAGGGTCACCAGGCCTATCTTACTGAACACGTTGGTGTAGATAGGCAGCGTCTGGAGTGGATCGGTAATGTTTTCCGGTACGGCTGTAAACGTTGCGACGTAACCCCCCATCAGGAAGGCTGCTGCCTGCGTCAGGAACCACATCCCAAGAATAAAGCCCATCAGGTGTTGTGGCACCAGCGCGGCGACCATTGCCAGTCCCAGGGCGCTAATCAGCAGTTCACCCAGACTCTGGAACAGATAAACCAGCACGATAAACCACGGAGACGTCAAACCCTGAGCATCGGCAAACCACATTCCGGCTGCGGCGGCAGTCAGGAAGCCTAGTGAGCACAGGAACATGCCAAGCGTAAACTTCATCGGCATGGTCAGATCTTTGCCTTTGTTACCCAGACGGGTATAAATCGCGGCCAGCACCGGACTTGCCAGTACTACCCAGAAGGGGTTCAGCGCCTGGAAACTCACCGGGTTGATGGTAATACCGAGAATTTCATGATGCACGTTATTGATGGCAAAGAAGTTCAGTGATGTCGGCATCTGTGCATACAGCACGTAGAACACAACCGCTTCCAGCATCAGGATAAAGGCCACGAACATTTTATTGCGTCCGGTTTTATCCAGTTTGAATGCCTGACGGAAGAAGATAATGGTGACGGCAATCGACAGTACGATCAGCACCAGGTTGGCAACTTTAACGTTGTGCATCAGCCAGGCGCAGATGAATACCATCACCACCGTACCAGCCAGCACATAGAGCAGGTTACGGAAATTCAGCGGCTTATGATCGGGTTCAGAACCGATATTCTTTACCATTCCACGGCAGGCAAAGTAGACCAGTAGTGCAACGATAAGCCCGGCACCACACAGGTTATAGGTAACGGCGTAGCCAAACTTATCGGCAATCACCGGTGCCAGCGACAATGACAACAGCGAACCGATGTTGATCGACATATAAAACAGGGTAAAAGCACCGTCCAGACGTGCGTCTTTCGGGGGATAGCATTTTGACAGCAGGCTTGCCGGGTTGGCTTTAAACAGCCCGTTACCCACGGCAATGGTACCCAGTGCGACAAAAATCAGGTCGGGCTTGAGCAGTGACATCCCGGTCATGAAGTAACCAAGTGCCAGCACGATAGCGCCGAGCACCAGCGTGCGTTTGGTCCCTAAAAGATGGTCGCCGACATAACCGCCGATGGAGATCAGGCCGTATACCAATGCAGCAAACGCGCCAAAGGTGACAAATGCCTGTTCCTGAGAAAATCCGAGTTGCTTAACAAAAAATACCGCCAGGATGCCCTGAACGCCGTAATAGCCAAATCGTTCCCATAATTCCACAAAGAAGATCATGAAGAACGGACGAGGTTGCTGCAGCAAGCCCGTAGGTGCAGTTTTATTCATATTCCATCGCCTTTCAAAGCCATCCCGAAAAGTATGAACGCGTATGCTTAAACGCGCCGAAAAAGTCTTGTTTTGTTATAGACTGCGGCGATTAGCCGTAAGGGTAGATTATTATAGAGATAGTTTTCGATCCAATTAGTTGATCACACTAATTATGATTTATTTGTTGGATTGATGTACTAATTGTGTCCGAATGATAAAAACAAAAACGCCCGCATAGGCGGGCGTTTACAGGCTTTAATGCTTGCAGTGGGCCGGGTTATTCCCCGGCAGCAAGTATTTTATGCTTCTTCTTCGTCACGCAGCGGAACAATCAACATGTCGACGTGAACGGTGTTGATCAGTTGACGCGCGGAGGACATCAGTTTGCTCCAGAAATCCTGGTGGTGGCCACAAACGACGAGATCCATGTCGTATTTTTTGATGGCATCGACCAGGACCTGGCCCAGGTCACCGCTACCGCTCAGGGTTTCGGTGATTGGGTAGCCTGCATTGGTGGACAGCTCGGTTAACGCGTGGTGGGTTTCTTCAGAAATGCGTTTCTGCATGTCGCCCAGATTCACGTCGATTAGCCCGGTGTACAGGTCGGAATAGTTTACGTCAACGTGGATAAGGGAGACTTTCGCATTGTAAGGCCGCGCCATAGAGACCGCTTTTTCAACCAGAACTTTGCTTTCTGGAGAAAGATCAACCGCGATAAGAATGTGTTTATAAGCCATAGTGTTACTCCTTCCATAAGTTGTCGATGACTAGCCTGCTGGCGTTCATTTGCCGCCGCGTCATCCGCGTCCTGCGAACTTTGTGCGCGGGGCTAGCCCAGTCGTAAAAACGTACCTTTTAAGGACTATCCTTACATTATAGCGACCGGGATAATCCGTCAATCCGCCTTGCTTGCCAAGTAGTTAAACAAATTTTTTAGTTAATTGCATTGATAGTGATTAACCTTCTGGCAAAAAAATTAACTAATCTCCTACACTATTTAGAGAGGCGTTCGGATGCGTGACACTAACACGAGCGGTTTCGGTTGTACTCTTCACTGAATGGTTTGGCAGGGTATCGGGGAGCGGTAGTCCCGGAAAGGAGTTCCGTGGGCGGGTCGCCGGGGAGGAGGTATGATAAGCACCATTGCGTTATTCTGGGCTTTATGTGTCGTTTGCATTGTTAATATGGCGCGTTATTTTTCTTCGCTACGCGCACTGTTAGTGGTACTTCGTGGTTGCGATCCATTACTTTACCAGTATGTCGATGGGGGCGGCTTTTTTACCTCGCATGGGCAACCTAACAAGCAGATGCGTCTGGTGTGGTATATCTACGCTCAGCGTTACCGTGATCATCATGACGATGAGTTTATTCGCCGCTGTGAGCGGGTTCGCGGTCAGTTCATCCTTACCAGCGCGTTATGTGGGCTGGTGTTAATCAGTATGGTCGCGCTGATTATCTGGCACTGATTTCTACGACAGATATAAAAAAAGCGGGTCAGTTTCCTGACCCGCTTTTTTACTGTGCATGCGCTTAGATTAGCTTCAGGGAGAGCCAGTACAGCACCCCGGAAAGGATAATCGCTGCTGGCAGGGTGAAGACCCAGGCCATCAGAATGCTGGTTACCGTTTTACGCTGCAAACCGCCACCGTCAACAACCATCGTCCCTGCAACAGAAGATGAGAGGACGTGTGTGGTGGAAACAGGCATACCGGTGTAACTGGCGAGACCGATAGAGACTGCGGCAGTCATCTGTGCCGACATCCCCTGAGCATAGGTCATGCCTTTCTTACCGATTTTCTCACCGATAGTGGTCGCCACGCGACGCCAGCCAATCATCGTACCGCAGCCCAGAGCCAGAGCAACAGCCATGATAATCCAGACGGGGGCGTACTCGATGGTGCTCAGCATGTCGGTTTTCAGTTTCTTCAGCAGGCGCTGATCGTCGCTGCTTACGCCAGGCAGTTTCACGACTTTATCGGTCGTATCAGAAATGCACAACATAATGCGACGCAGCTGGCTACGCTGCTCAACGCTTAACTTGTCGTAGGTTTCCAGGTTCGCCAGCATACCTTTCGCACGCTCAAGCGCGTTGATGGTATTTGCCGGGTGACAATGGAACTCTGCCGGTGTCGTTGTCGTCGTTTCCGTCGGAGACGGAATCAACTGATCAACACCGGTCGCCTGTTTGAGCAGATCAGGACGCTGCTGGAAGTAGGTTTCGACGTTATTGATAGCATCACGGGTACGCGTAATTTCGTAACCAGAAGCATTCATATTCACCACGAAGCCTGCAGGCGCTACGCCAATCAGTACCAGCATTACCAGACCAATACCTTTCTGCCCATCGTTAGCGCCATGAGAGAACGCCACACCAATAGCGGAGAGGATCAGCGCGATACGCGTCCAGAACGGCGGCTTTTTCTTACCGTCTTTCTTTTCACGCTCTGCTGGAGTCAGGTGAATACGCGCCCGCTTCTTGGTGCCGTTCCAGTAACGACGCAGCAAGAAGATCAGACCGCCAGCGAACACCAGACCGACAATAGGGGAAATGATCAGCGAACCGAAAATATTGAGCACTTTCGGGATGTTAAGTGCATCCACCACTGAAGTCCCGTTCATCAACGCATTGGTTAAACCAATACCGATGATCGCGCCAATCAGCGTGTGGGAGCTGGATGCAGGCAGACCAAAGTACCAGGTACCGAGGTTCCAGATAATTGCCGCCAGCAGCATGGAGAACACCATGGCGAGGCCATGTGAAGAACCCATGTTGAGCAACAGATCCGTTGGTAGCATATGCACGATGGCATAAGCTACGCTGAGACCACCCAGCAAAACACCAAAGAAGTTGAACAACGCAGCCATGACCACCGCCAATTGCGAACGCATTGCACGGGTATAGATCACGGTTGCGACAGCATTGGCTGTATCGTGGAAGCCGTTAATTGCTTCGTAGAACAGCACAAAAGCCAGAGCAAGCAATAATAAAAGCCCGGTATGTAAATCCAGGCCAGCAAACAAATGTAGCATAGGACGTTACGCCATTTTGAGGACATGAACGCGGCGCATTATCAGTGACTTTGGCGGCGCGGGCAAAGTGAAATATAGAGTTTTTTTGATTTGTCTCCTGCTTTGTTTTACACCACTAAAGAATTATCCTATAGAATTCAGATAAATACCTATTATTGATAGTTTGGTGCTGGTGCGACCACTGAGGAATCTTTACAATTCACGCCCGCTTTTTAGAGAGGATCGCAACGTGGAAAGGTTTGATACCGTTATTATAGGCGCTGGCGCAGCGGGTATGTTCTGTGCCGCGCAGGCAGGGCAAGCAGGCAGTCAAGTACTGCTGATTGATAATGGTAAAAAGCCTGGACGTAAGATCCTCATGTCCGGCGGAGGGCGCTGCAACTTTACCAATCTTTATGTGGAACCTGCCGCATATTTGAGTCAAAACCCGCATTTTTGCAAATCGGCGCTGGCTCGCTATACGCAGTGGGACTTTATCGATCTGGTGGGGAAACACGGCATTGCCTGGCACGAAAAAACGCTCGGTCAGCTGTTCTGCGATGATTCGGCCCAACAAATCGTCGATATGCTGGTTGCCGAGTGCGAAAAGGGTAACGTTACGATGCGGTTACGTAGCGAAGTCCTGAGCGTCGCACGAGATGATAACGGCTTCATTCTGGAACTGAACGGGATGACGGTCGGGGCGAAGAAATTGGTTATTGCCTCCGGTGGACTTTCCATGCCGGGTTTGGGGGCAACGCCGTTTGGTTATAAAATTGCCGAACAGTTTGGACTGAAGGTGTTGCCGACGCGCGCAGGCCTGGTGCCCTTTACGTTGCATAAGCCACTGCTGGAGCAGCTTCAGGTGCTCTCTGGTGTGTCTGTTCCTTCCGTTATCACCGCTGAAGATGGCACCGTATTTCGTGAAAACCTGCTCTTTACGCACCGTGGGCTTTCAGGTCCGGCCGTTTTGCAAATTTCCAGTTTTTGGCAGCCCGGCGAATTTGTCAGCATTAATTTGTTGCCGGATGTTGACCTTGCGAGCTTTCTCGACGAACAACGAAGCGCACATCCAAATCAGAGCTTAAAGAACACGTTAGCGATGCAGTTGCCGAAACGTCTGGTGGAGTGCCTGCAGCAATTAGGGCAAATCCCGGATGTGACGCTGAAACAACTTAACGTACGCGATCAGCAAACGCTGGTGGAGACGCTAACTGAATGGCGGGTGCAGCCGAACGGTACCGAAGGGTATCGCACAGCGGAGGTCACGCTGGGTGGTGTAGATACCAACGAACTGTCTTCGCGCACGATGGAAGCCCGCAAAGTGCCAGGGCTGTACTTTATTGGTGAAGTGATGGATGTCACCGGCTGGTTGGGTGGGTATAACTTCCAGTGGGCGTGGTCGAGCGCCTGGGCATGCGCACAGGATTTGGTGTCTGCATAAGTGAAAGATTCTGTCTGCACACAATAAGAAAAAATATCATAGTGATGTGTGATACATGAACTGACTCTGACGTGCGTTTCTTAACTCCAGGAATGATATGATAAATCAGTTAAAAATCGCACAGATAAGAGAACGGGAGACACATGGTTATTCCTGAGGTAAAACAGGAGCGGCTCTATCAAAAGATAGCCAATCTCATCATTAAGCTCATCAATGATAGTATTTTTCCGCCGGGAAGCTTCTTACCACCCGAACGTGAGCTGGCGAAGCAACTTGGTGTAAGTCGCGCATCGCTCAGAGAAGCGCTGATTGTGCTGGAGATTTCCGGATGGATCACCATCCAGTCAGGTAATGGTGTGATTGTTGCGGATAAAAAGCATTCCACCAGTGATTATTCGATTGAAGAAATTCTCTATTCACGTGAGTTGGTCGACAGCCATTGCGCGCGTCTTGCTGCTCAGGCCGGGAAAGATGATCTCATTAGCCAGCTTGAAGCACTGCATCTCAGCATGGAAAAGGCCATTAGCGAAAACAATGTGCATGGTTTTTATTCCCTCGATAAGCAATTCCATCTGACAGTATCAGAAGCCAGCCAGAACCGCGTACTGCTTGATATGTCGCGAATGCTGTGGGAACAGCGCGTTAATATCCCGTATGCCGGGCTGGACAAACGTTCCGGCAATCGGGATGTATTAACCAGCATGAATACACAGCATAAAGCGATTGTGGATGCGATCCGCCAGGCTGATGCTGACGGTGCTTACCAAAAATCGCTGGAACATCTGGCCTATGTCAGACAGATTGTGGGTCTTTAATAACACCACGCTATTGGCTTAGAGCGGCTACCGCTGCACGTGCGCCTACGCTGTGCAATTGCTGACAGGCAGCGGTTACGCGTTCGATAAAGTCTGCGTTATCGCAAAGGTCTCTCCCAAAGATAGTGTCAATGGCTAACAGCGCCCGGACACGTTCTTCTATTGATGGATACTGTTGATAAATAGCCTGATACTGTGCTGACAGCGGATCTATCACCTCAATCGGATGACCTTGTTCATCCACACCGCTGATGTAGCGCATCCAACCGGCGACTCCCAACGTCAGATGGCGAGCGTCTTCGCCTTTTTTCAGATGGAGTCGAATGGGGTCCAGCAAGCGTTGCGGTAATTTTTGGCTGCCATCCATCGCAATTTGCCAGGTTCGGTGCTTCAGTGATGGATTAGTAAAGCGCGCGATCAACAGCTCAGCATAAGCCGCAAGGTCTGTTCCTTCCGGCATCGACAGCGTCGGTGCTTGTTCATTGAGCATCAAAGCCAGCGCAGCGTTGCGATACGCCGGGTTGGTCATCGTATCGGCAATCGTTTCGTAACCGCCCAGATAACCAAGATAGGCCAGGAAAGAGTGGCTGCCGTTGAGCATGCGTAACTTCATCATCTCAAATGGCACCACATCTGCTACAAACTGTGCGCCCACGCGATCCCAGTCAGGGCGTCCATTGACAAAGTTATCTTCAATCACCCACTGACGGAACGGCTCACAGGCAATGGCACAGGGATCATCTACCCCAAGCTGTTCAGCGATTTGCGCTAACGTCTCTTCTGTTGCTGCCGGAACGATGCGGTCGACCATTGTGCATGGGAACGTTGCCTGTTCGGCAATCCACTCAGCCAACTGCGGATCGCGCTCGGCGGCTAAACCCAGGACAGCGGTTTTTGCGACGTGACCATTTTCTCGAACGTTGTCGCAGGACAGCACAGTAAAAGCTTTCAATCCCTGCTGACGGCGAAGAGCGAGGGCTTCGACGATATAACCCATTGCTGATTTGGGGGACTGTGGGTGAGCAATGTCGTGCTGGATAAACGGATGATTCAGATCCAGCTCGCCGCTGGCGGCATCCGTGCAATATCCTTTTTCGGTGATGGTCAGCGAAACGATGGCCGTTTCTGGACGGGCAATTGCGTGGATAATGGCTTCACAACCGTCAAATTCAGGATGCAGCGCTTCTTTCATCGAGCCAATGATTTTAAGCTCTGTCGTTTGTGCTCCGCGCTCGGCAACGGTGTATAGCAGATCCTGCGCCTTCAGGTTTTGAATCAGTGTGGCATCGTTTCCGGGCATCAGGTTGACCTCACAGATACCCCAGTCGCTGTCACTGCTTTCCAGCAAATGATGTGTATAGAGCGCCTGATGAGCGCGGTGAAAAGCACCGCAACCAAGATGTACGATGCGCGAAACAAGGCGTGAACGATCCCAGCGTGGGCGTGGGGTGGAAATCTGGGCGGTGGCGAGATTCTTGTCCATGACAAACTCCTGTCATTGATGATCTTCTTTGATAATGCGCTATCAAAGACCGGTCCTGACTGAAAGTGAAAAACCGCATGGCGGGGATACCATGCGGCAATGTGGTTACTGATTGAAGAAGGCGCGTTGGATAGCCAGTTCAACGCCGCGTACTTCAGCCAGGCCTTTAAGGCGACCAATAGCGGAATACCCTGGGTTGGTTTTCTTTTTCAGATCATCAAGCATTTGATGACCATGGTCTGGTCGCATGGGGATAAGTGAGGCGTTGCCTTCCGCTTTACGTCGCTGTTCTTCTTCGACTATCGCTTTCACGACGCTGTACATATCGACATCCCCGGAAAGATGCGCCGCCTCATGAAAGGTTTTGGGATTATCTTCGCGTTGTGTGGAACGCAGGTGCGTAAAGTAAATCCGCGGGCCGAACTGTTTGATCATATCAACCAGATCGTTGTCTGCGCGTACGCCGTAAGATCCTGTACACATCGTAAAACCGTTGGCAGTACTGTTTACGGTATCCACCATCCACTGCATATCTTCTACAGTAGAAACGATGCGCGGCAGGCCAAGAATTGGGCGCGGCGGATCGTCCGGATGAACCGCCATACGTACACCTACTTCTTCCGCTACCGGGATAATGGCTTTCAGGAACCAGGCAAAATTTTCCCGTAAGGCCGCTTTGTCGATATCTTTATAGGTTGCAAGGTGGCTACGGAATTGGTCCAGCGTATAGCCTTCCTCGGCACCTGGCAGACCGGCAATGATATTTCGCGTCAGCCGGGCTTTGTCCTCTTCGCTCATATCCGCAAAACGCTGGTGAGCCTGTGCAATTTCCTCCGCGCTGTAGTCCGCTTCCGCACCGGGACGCTTGAGGATATGCAGTTCAAAGGCGGCAAACTCAATCTGGTCAAAACGCAGAGCCTTTGAACCATCGGGTAGCACATACTCCAGGTCGGTACGGGTCCAGTCCAGAACCGGCATGAAGTTGTAGCACACGGTAAAGATGCCGCAGTGGGCGAGATTGCGCAGCGTCTGCTGGTAATTCTTGATCCATAGATCGTACTGGCCCGTGTGGGTCTTGATGTCTTCATGGATCGGCACGCTTTCCACGACCGACCAGACCAGACCCGCTTTTTCCACGATCGCTTTGCGTTTGAGAATTTCTTCTACGGACCAGACTTCACCGTTTGGAATATGGTGCAGCGCAGTTACCACACCCGTTGCACCGGCTTGACGAACATCGGACAACGACACGGGATCGTTCGGGCCATACCAACGCCAGGTTTGTTCCATCGCTTTATCTCCTGGAAAAATTAATGAAAGGTCGCATTGATCTTCAGATAGCGTTCCGGATATTGATCGAGTTCCTTCACGGCGTCAGGCACATCATCAATATTCACCACCTTGCTGACGACATCCGCAGGATTAATGTTCAGCGTAGCCAGCATCTGTAACGCTTCTTCGAATTCGCCAGCACTGGTACGTGATCCGCGCAGATCCAACTCTTTAAACGTGATCAGGTTAGTGGGTAACGATGTCTCCTGTTTTGGCCAGCCGGTGAAAGCAATACGACCCGCAAACGAAGCAAGATCCAGCGTTTCGCGAATTGCACTGTTGGCACCAGATGCTTCGACGACAACCTGTGCCATCGTCCCTTGCGTGATATCTTTTATCGCCTCAACAACTTGGGTGTTCGACGGATTGATGACGTAAGGCACGCCCAGCGATTTTGCGTACTGAAGTCGTTCGTCCACGATATCGATCAGAATTGGCGTCGCACCGTAGCGCAATGCGCTCAATGCAGCCATCAGACCAATCGCACCGGCTCCAATAATGGCGATATGCTCTCCGGCCGTCAGTTTGGCGCGATGTAACGCATGCAGTGCGATAGTCAATGGTTCAGCCAACGGAGCCATCTCAGTGGCGACGTCATCCGGGATTTTGTGAATCAAATGCGCGGGGTGAGCAACCACCTCCTGCATTGCACCATCAATATGTACGCCAATGACCTTCAGGTTTTCACAGCAATTTGTTCTCCCCACTGAACAGGGGTAGCAATGACCACAATAAATATAAGGATCAACAATAACGCGGTCACCTTCCTTAATATTTGCTGGCATGCCATTGCCTTGTTTAATAACAATACCCGTGACTTCATGTCCAATAATACGTGGATAGGTCACCAGGGGGTTAGTACCGCGAAATGCACCTATATCAGATCCACATATTCCAGCAGCATCAACTTTTATTAATACTTCATTATCTTTCTTTTCTGGGTAATCAACCCAACGGGTTTCAATTTCACCAGGTTTATTGATGTAGACAGCTTTGACTTTCATTTGTTTTTAATCCTTTATTTTTGACAAATACGAATACCAGACAGCTGGAAACAATCGCAATAGCACCAGCCAGATAGAATGCGTAATCATATTTACCGCTGAACTGAACAATAAATCCGGTGACCAGAGGGCCAATAATTCCGGATATATTTGCCAGCCCATGCATGGCGCCACCGACGCTACCCACTTTATCTTTGTGCACGACATCCTGAATAACTGCCCAATAAATAGGTCCAGTCAAATACAGCAGGAATAACGAGACTGACATCAATCCAACGGCACTGCCGATAGTGGTAACCGTTCCAGAAACCGCCACACAGATTGCCGCTCCAGCCAGGCAAACACCGAGAATGAGACGGCGAGAAAGCAGGGCGTTGCCCGTCACCCGATAGATAAAGTCAGAGCATACGCCACCCAATACCATGCCGATTGCACCAATTACCCAGGGGATCACCGTTGCAATACTGATTTCTTTAATATCAAGGTGTAGCGAGTGGTTCAGATAGCTTGGGAACCAGGTCAGGAAGAAAAAGAGTATGTAGTTATAGCTGAAGAAGGCCAGCGTCGTTGCCCACACCATCGGCTGCTTCATGTAGTAGCCGAGAGAAGGCATCGCTTTACCGTCATCCGCTAAAATGATGTCATCATGGTTTTCAAAATCGACACGTTCTTCCGGGGCGAGGTGTTTACTTTTTGAGGGTTTATCACTGGCAATGAAATACCAAAGTAATACCCAGGCTAAACCAAACAGGAAAATAATACCGAATGCCGGACGCCAGCCTAATGAAAGAGCCAGCAGACCAACCACCGGACCGGAAATTGCGCCGCCCAACGGCGAACCTGCGCTGAAAATACCGATGGCAGTGGCCGATTCTTTACGCGAAATCCAGTTGTTGATAATTTTATTACCAGCAGCACTGACCGGTCCTTCAGCCATGCCGAATAATACGCGAACAGCCAGCATAGTCCATAAGCCAGTAACCAGACTGGTCATCCCACAAAATACTGACCAGAGTAATGCGGCGACCAGAAATACTGTTTTGGGGCCAAATCGGTCACTGGCCCAGCCACCGATAAAGTTAAATAGTGCATAACCAACAAAGAATGCGCTGAATATCATACCCATCTCAGCAGCATTGAATCCTAATTCCTTTTCGATGAGTGGAGCGGTGATCGACAATGCTGAACGATCCATATAGTTAAGCATGTAAACTATAAAAAGAAGAAAAACGATAAGCCATCCCATTGTTTTTCTTTTCATGATATATCCTCTTATTGTGGTCTAGCGGCCTGACCACAATATTTAAAACCTATTTTAAGATCACCATTCTTTTGATACGAATGTGATCAACATAACGAAAAATTAGCGCGTTAAATAATCACGATCAAATGCGTGTTTGCATATCTTTATGAATTTTAAGGTTTTTAATGTTAGCGGTGAAATTTAGGATAAAAACGAGCTCCGTATTCAACACCTATTTTGGGTGGATATTGCAATAGCGTCGTACAGGGAGAACGGCGAACGTTCAGCGCAAATCAGTCAACCAGCGCAGCGGCCAGGTACAGTCACAGTGGTATCCCACCCGCTGAGAACGGAAAAAGGGTTCATAACGATCTCTTTTTGTAATGTTTCATTAACATTTGAGCTACATGTCACAGAATCAACGATGGGACTAAAAGTCGCTTTGACACGCTTTGGGTTACCTTCTAGAGTGGAAAAATACAGATTTTAGATAAGAGACTATCTGTGAAATTAAGATGGTCTCTTATTGCATTTTTTTAGCTAATGGCGACCTTCTTCCGAATATTATGAAGGGGAAAGCCATGTCCGCATGTTCATTCTCAAATCCGATAAAAATCCGTGGTGTAGATGATGTTATTAATTGCATCGATGCCAGGGGAAAAATCAGTGGCAGAGCTGGTGTTATTTGGTGGTTGGCACTAGGCGGTCTTTTTCTTGATGCTTTTTCAAATTCAGCCCTCAGTGCTGGATTAAACCCAATGACCCGCAATTTAAATCTTACTGCGACCGAAGTTGCACTACTCACCTCATTTTCATCCTGGGTCGCCATATTATTTAACCCGATTGGTGGCTGGATAGCCGATCGCTGGGGTCGTGTGCCACCGCTGATTATTGCCAAAATAATGGCGGTGATTGGTGCTTTGTTGGTGATGTCATCTTCCAGTTTTAGCACGATTATCGTAGGTCGCTTCTTTGTTGGTGTCTCTTACGGGATGGACTTTGCTGTGGCAATGGCCATGCTGGCAGAGTTCACGCCTGTGAAACTCAAAAGCCGTCTAAATACCTGGCAGGGTGTCTGGTATGTTGCCGTTTGTTTAAATTTGGTATTAGCGCTGATGTTTTACTCATGGGACGTAGGTGATGCCATCTGGCGTTATTCTATTGCTGTAACGGCGTTATGTGGACTCATCGTTCTATTTTTCCAGTTCCGCTATTTAGTGGAAAGCCCGGTTTGGCTGGCAAGGAAATCCCGATTACCTGAAGCTATCGTTGCCATGAATAAAATATACGGTGACCAATTTATTCTGGCGCCGAAAGCAGAACAGAAACCCGTTATTGGGCAGGCTGAAAAAGGTGCAAAAAATGTGCTGTTAATATTTCGTGGCGTCTATTTACCACGTACGATTCTGGCTTCGACCGTTCAAATCTGTCAGTCGATCCAATATTTTGGTGTGGGCTGGTATTTGCCGGTTATTAGTGCTGCGATGTTTGGTAAAAACTTTGTTTACGCAACCTTGTGTTCACTATTTTTTAACGTTTTCGGTATCGTTGGCGGTTTCTTATCTCCCGCCATTGGCCGCCGTCTGGGGTTGCGCCGCTCCTCGGCGATCGGCTTTGCCGTGGCCTTCCTCGTGCTACTCACGCTGGGTCTGTTCAGTGACACTATGCCACTTTGGGCCTCTTTGTTGGTCCCTGCACTGTTTATTCTTTGCCACTCTGGCGGACCTGGTGCAAACGGGAAAAGCCTGTCGTCACTCTCTTTTCGCAGTGAACTGCGGGCTGGTGCGAACGGCGTGGTCGGTGCGCTCGGAGCAATAGGTGCGGCGCTTGGGCTGTTTATTTTCCCGGTCTTCCGTGATTTGTATGGCCTGCAAACGACCTTCCTGATCATGTCTGCCGTGCCGCTGTTTGCGAGCATTATCTGTTTTGTTATTCCGTGGGACCCCACTCGCACCACTATTCAGCCGGATAACGAGCCAGGTGCACCGCAGTTCGAATCACCCCCTTCACCTTATCCAGAGTCGATGGCCCCAGAATCAAACAGGAGTACGAAATGAGTGGATACGAAGATGTCATTCTGGCTATCGATGAAGGTACATCGGGGACCCGTGCGGCAGTTGTTGCACAAAATAGCCAGGTTCACTGCCTGGAATACCAACCGCTTCAGGTCAGTAGTCTGCGTCATGGTGTGGTGGAACAAGATGCTGACGAAGTCTTGCAGGCCACTATTGAGGTTTGTCGCAAAGCGATAGCTAACGCGCAATGCAACAAGATGCGCATTGTGGCGCTGGCGATTGCGACCCAACGCTCAACGGCAGTGCTGTGGGATGCGCAAACGGGCAAGGCATTAACTCCGGCGATGGTCTGGCAGGATGCGCGTTTCACCGATGAACTGGCCCAGCTAGCCCCTGAATGGGATGCAAAACTGCTGCCGCTGATTGGGCGACCGGTTGGGATACGCTCTCCTTATCTTTGGGCGTCGCACCATCTTGCCAATACGCCTGCGGTGGCGAAGGCGTATCAGGCTGGAACACTGGTCTTTGGTACCGTTGATAGCTGGTTGCTTTGGCATTTGGCGCAGGAGAAAAAAAGTGTCACCACACCGACAAATGCCACCTCTGCTGGCGCGTATTGCCTCAAAGAGCATCACTATCATTTGCCATGGCTACAGACCCTGGGCTTCCCGGCGTCATTGTTGCCTGAATTACATGACGATGCCGATGACTTCGGCACCACGCGTGAAGATATTCTGGGGATTAGCGTGCCAATCCTGGCCTGTGCAGGGGATCAGTTTGCAGGGGCGATTGGGCTGGGGTGTACCGAGCGAGGGCAGGCTTTTTGTATGCATGGCACTGGCAGCTTTGTTGATTTAATGATGGGGCCAACGGTACCAACATTGCAAAAGGGCTGTGAAAGTACGCTCACCATGACGGCGCGCCGCCAAAAAGGGCTTTCGCATTTCTCTGTCGAAACCTTTGTCCCCACTACCGGTTCGGCGCTCAACTGGGTGTGCGAAAAACTGCATTGGTTTGACTCACCTGAACACATCAGCGAGCTGGCCGCGCAGGCCAGCGACGCGGGTGGCGTAAGTTTTATTCCGGCGCTAACGGGGCTACGCGTACCCCATCTCCAGCCTCATGCCCGTGCGTCCCTGAACGGTATCTCAATCTCGACCACGCGCTCGCAGGTGGCCTACGCGATTCTGGAAGGGATTGCGCATTCGGTCGCGGCCTGTATTCGCGCAAATGAAGCGGCAACCGGGATCCCCACAAAAGAGTTGGTGGTCGGGGGAGGGTTATCAAATAGCGATACGTTATTGCAAATCCAGGCCGATCTTAGCGGTATTCCCGTGCGGCGAATGGCTGAAACGGCGCGGGCAAGCTTACGTGGCGTTGCGTTTTTGGCCGGTGCCGATGGGCTGCTGTGGGACTCGCTGTCGGATGCCTGCGCCATGCTAAAAACCGCGCGGCTATTCGAGCCAAAAATCAGTCATGACCTTCGCGAACAAAAAATTAACCGCTGGGCGATGCGTATTGCACTCGAAATGGAAGCCGCCGACAGCCTCACCTCAGCTAATCAGGAGCACACTTACTCATGAAGTTTTTCCCTTCGCGAAAGCCCAACAAAACCTGTAGTGAGATGTACGGTGCAGAGCCATTACGTCTCCAGCGTGCTGAACAACTGGATCGACTGGAAAGCGACACCTACGACATGCTGATTGTCGGTGGTGGCGTAACCGGAGCCTACGCGGCGTTGGATGCCAGCCTGCGTGGCTACCGGGTGGCGCTGATTGAGAAAAGTGACTTTGCCTCAGGCACTTCATCAAAGTCATCGAAAATGGTACACGGCGGTCTGCGCTATATCGAACAAGGAAATCTGGGACTGGTTCGCCACTCTTTACTCGAACGCCAGCGTATGCGGAGGAATGCCCGTCATCTGGTGCAACGGTTACCCTTTTTATTCCCGGTGCTCGATAAAAATGGCGTATTCGACAAGCGGATGTCCGCTGCATTTGAAAGCCTGCTCTGGACCTACGACCTTGCGGGAGGATGGCGGGAAGGCATCCTTCACCAAAAATTGACCCCTGCGGAAGTGCTGTCGCATTGCCCGACGCTCAAAGAAGAACAGCTATCCGGTGGTTTTATGTATTTCGATGCCCGCGTCGACGATGCCCGACTGACGTTGGCATTGGTGCGCACGGCGGCGTTTCATGGCGCGGTGGTGACCAACCACGCGGAAGTCATCGAAACCACGCGCGACCGGCACGGCAAAGTGAATGGGGCCATCGTCTATGCCGATGGCAGAGAAATTCAGGTCAATGCGCGGGTTGTCATCATGGCGACGGGCGTCTGGCTGCGTGACTGGAATGGACTGAAAAAAGGTGATGCATCGCCGCTGAATATCCGTCCTGCCAAGGGGGTACATGTTGCTATTCCGTGGATGAAGATCCGCAATGATTGTACGGTGACGATCCCGGTTGCCGGGCGCAGTCGCCGTGCGACGATCACCCGTTGGGGCAACGTTTCCTATTTGGGTACCACGGATGAAGATTATCAGGGCGATCTCAATGATGTTCACTGCAATCGCGCTGAACTGGACTTTCTGCTGGAAGGTGCGAATTCGGCATTGAAAACCGATCTCCGCCCGGAAGACGTGGTGGGAAGTATCGCCGGTTGCCGCCCTCTTGTGGGGACGGCGGGAGGCAAGACCGTTGAGATGAAACGTAATCATGAAATCACGGTTGCGGCAGATGGTCTGATTACGATTGTCGGCGGCAAACTGACGACATCACGTCATATGGCAGAAGAGACCATCGATGCCGCCAGCAAAATACTCGGCCGTAAAAAGGCCTGCTCAACCAAAACCGCCTGGTTGCTGGGGGCGGCGGGCTATGACCCGCAGGCGATTCTGGCATCGGGCGGTTTGTCTGCGCACCTGGGGGAGCGCTACGGGACTGAAGCGCATTTTGTCAGTGACCTTATCCAGTCCAATCCCTTACTGGCAAAGCCAATTGTGGAAGGTCTCCCCTATACCGAAGCGGAGGTGGTGTATGCCGTGCGCCATGAACTCGCCAGTACCATTGATGATGTGTTATCGCGCCGAATTCGTGCCCGTCTGATGGCTCGTGATGCGTCAGCGAATGCTGCGGAACGCGTGGGGGCAATTCTGCAACAAGAGCTCAAGCTTCAGCCTGAACAGGTGGCCCGGCAGGTAGCCAGCTATCGGGCGGCAATTAAACATGAAAAATCAACACTTATGGGGACATCCGAATGATCAGTAAAGAAGCGATTAAACGCGGTTACAACCGTGGAAATTATACGGTAGGTGCACACACACGCCCGGCATGGGCGACGGATATCAAAAGCAGTGGTGGCGCGAAAGGGATGCAGATTGATCCGGTGGCGATGAGCGAGGCAACGTTTGATCGGCTGCGGGTCATTGCAGATGAAGTGCTGACGTCTGAGGCCGACGTGATTTCCTGGACCCGCGACTGGTGGGCCGGATCGATGATTGCGGAAACCCAGAGCGCACCGGCCACGTCAAAAGGGGCGATTGTACGTGTCTCTACGGTAGAACAAATTCAGGATGTGATGCGTCTGGCGAATGCATTGGCAATCCCGGTTACGGTTTCCGCTGGGCGCAGTAACGTCACTGGTGCCGCATTGCCGTTGCGGGGGGGCATTGTGCTGGACGTTTGCGAACTCAACAAACTTATCGACTTCGATCCACAAAGCCAGATTGTTGACGTTGAAGCCGGCATGTTCGGCGACATTTTTGAACAAACTATCCAAAAAGAGTACGGCATGACGATGGGCCACTGGCCGTCATCGTTTGGTATCAGTACCGTGGGCGGTTGGGTGGCCTGTCGTGGCGCGGGACAGCTGTCGACCCGCTACGGCAAAATTGAAGATATGGTTTATGGGATGGATGTCGTCCTTGCCGATGGCCGCTTAATTACCGTAGGTGGCTATGCGCGTAGCGCAACGGGGCCTGATCTACAGCAGATGTTTATTGGTTCTGAAGGCACATTGGGTGTGATTGTCCGTGTGCGTCTGAAACTGCATCGATTACCTGACTATGGCCGTGCCATCGCCTGGGGTTTTTCCAGTTTCGCCAGTGGACTGGAGGCATGCCGTGAAATTTTACAGCATGGCGCGAACCCCGCAGCGTTGCGCCTGTACGATAACCTGGAAAGTGGCGTGCAGTTTGGTCTGCCAGAGACCAATGTCCTGTTGATTGCGGATGAGGGGGAGCCTGAGATTGTCGATGCGGTGCTGGCTATCAGCGAACGTGTGTGCCAACGCAGCGGACAACAACTCGACGGCGAGGCTATTTTTGAACGCTGGCTGGACACCCGATATCTGACCGGAAAAAGTGCTGAAGGCTTTAAAAAGAGCCCGGGTCTGGTGGCAGATACACTGGAAATGGTGGGACGTTGGCGCGATCTGAGCGACGTGTATGATGATGTGGTGTCTGCGATTAACGCCGTACCCGGCACGCTGGCGGGGTCAGCGCATCAGTCTCACGCCTACATTGACGGCGCATGCCTCTATTTCTCATTGCGCGGTGATGTGGCGATTGAGCAACGTGCGGCCTGGTACCGTGCAGCATGGGATGCAGCAAATGCGGTGCTAATTAAGCACAACACCTCCCTTAGCCACCATCATGGTGTTGGTCTCCTGCGTTCGCCTTATATGCAGGCTTCTTTAGGCGAATCGCTTTCCGTTCTGGCGGATATCAAATACGCGCTGGATCCGAAAAACATCCTTAACCCTGGCAAACTGGGGTTAAGCGTCGATCTTCCTTCACATCAGGCAGGTCAATAATGATCAAAAATCTTGGCGTGCTCCTGGCACGCCAGCCCGTCATCATGGCGATTTACGGTATTGAGCAATTGAAAACCGCGCTGTCCAGCAAGGCAGAAGTCTGCATTATTGCCAATATTGACCTGATTAAGCTCCATCCGGTGATCGAACTGCTGTCGAAGGCGGGGAAGTACGTCATCGTGAATATCGACAGCTGCAATGGGCTGTCCCAGGATAAGGGCGGCATTGATTATGTGGCCGAAACGGGAGCGATGGGGTTGCTTTCGACGCGTTTACAAACCGTGCAGCGTGCGAAAAAGTGTGGACTGGTGACGATGCAGAAAATCTTTGTCACCGACCGTTCCACCTGGTTACGTAGCCTGAAAGCCGTAGAACAAAGCGAACCCGATTACGTGCAACTGATGCCTGCGCAGATGTTGCCGCTACTCTCACAGGCTGACCGTAATGTGTTGCCGCCGATAGTGGCATCAGGCTTCGTCTGTAACGAGGAACATGCTCAAACGGCGCTGTTACACGGCGCGATAGCTGTTTCGAGCAGTGATAGCGCGTTATGGGATATAGACCTTCACCGTTAGAACACCGGGAGCCCGACTATGGAGAATTCACAACTTTTTGTTATTGCAAATTATTTTTCTCGTCAGGGAATGGGGGACAAGGTCAATGATGCGCTCAGACTGCTTGCGGATGCCTCGCGTCAGGAGCCTGAAAACATCACCTATGAGTTTTTCCGTTCCACGGAAGACGGCGATCGCTTTGTGATTATTGAGACTTATCGTTGCGCACAAGGTCTCGAAATTCACCGACAAACGGAGCATTTTCAACGTATTGGCGTTGGGATTATTAACCCGTTGCTTGAGCGTAAAGAGGTGAAAAGCTTTCTCACTCATGCCGATGCACCGCGTAGTTAAAAGCTGGTCATTTTTACTACCAGGAGTACATCAATGAACACTGTCATGAAGGATTTTACGTTTTCAACTGTACCGGAAATTATCGTCGAGTGGGCGGGAGCATCACGAGCAGGGGAGATTATTCAGCCGCGATTTAGCGCGCGTCGCGTGTTGTTGGTGACCGACCCCGGACTGGTCAAAGCCGGGATTCTGCCGCCTGTTTTGCATAGCCTGCAAGCGGCTGGGTTTCAGGTGACGGTCTATGATCGGGTCCAACCCGATCCGCAGGAACGTCTTGTCCGGGAAGCCTTACAGGTTGCTCGCGATGGCCATTGCGACATGGTTATTGGTCTGGGCGGCGGCTCCTCGCTGGATGTCGCGAAGCTGGTGGCCGTGTTAATCCACTCAGAGCAAGATCTGCAGGCGCTTTACGGTATTGGCAAAGTGTCTGGGCAGCGTCTGCCGTTGATTAACATCCCTACCACGGCAGGGACGGGATCAGAAGTCACTAATATTTCGATTTTGACGACCAATGATGACAGCAAAATGGGGATTGTCGCACCACAGCTATATGGCGACCTGGTGCTGCTGGATGCGCAATTGACGCTTGGACTTCCTCCGGTTCATACGGCGGCGGCTGGCATCGACGCGATGGTTCATGCCATTGAGGCTTATACCGGTAAACATAAGAAGAACCCGATTTCGGATGCGCTGGCACGGGAAGCATTACGCTTAATTAGCCGCCATCTGGTGACGGCCTGCCGTGATGGCCACAATCGGGAAGCCAGAGAGAGTGTGTTGTTGGGGGCAATGCTGGCAGGTCAGGCTTTCGCCAACTCTCCCGTGGGGGCGGTGCATGCGTTGGCATATCCATTAGGGGCTCGCCATCATATTCCACATGGTTTGTCGAATGCGCTGATGCTGATTCCGGTGCTGCAGTTTAATGCGCCAGTCGCTGCGCCGTACTATGCCGAGTTGGCTGCTGTCATTGGCGAGGAGGTGTCGGGGGATACGGAGAAAGATGCCGCGGTATTTATTGCTGCGATGGTACGCATTATTGCTGAATCTGGTGCACCGAAAAGGCTGCGCGATGTCGATATCCCTGCTGAAACGCTGGCGATATTGGCTCAGGATGCCATGCAGCAGACCCGTCTTCTGGATAACAACCCTGTTCCGCTCACTGCAGACGATGCGTTGCGGCTATACCAACACGCGTTTTAAACAGAACACTCGCCAGAAGCGTGTCCGGCGAGCGGATTGCCGGACACTGTTTTGGCCGATGACATCGCGAGAACAACCGAATAGACATATCGAATCCAGGTGTTAGTATTCAATAGATAGCAGTTATGAGTATGCGTGTTTCATTTCCGGCCAGGAACGCTGATGATGACAACATTACTACCCGATTTCACAGCATTTTCGTCATTCACTTCCTTCGCGGTAAGCGTTGCCTTAGCGCCTGTCCGCTCCTTGGCCATCGTTTTTCATTCCTTCTCATCCCGGATGGAATCTCTCACTGAATAGCGGTTCAGTGGGTTTTGTGACACGCATCGTTTGATAACAGGGATTACGGCGGGTCGAATATGGATAAGTTTAAGCGTCATTTGGTGTGGTGGGGGGCGGGCATCCTGGTGGTAGTGGCCGCGATAGCATGGTGGATGCTACGTCCTGCGGGGATACCTGAAGGGTTTGCAGCCACCAATGGCAGAATAGAAGCCACTGAAGTGGATATCGCCACCAAAATTGCCGGACGTATTGATACGATCCTCGTGTCGGAAGGGCAGTTTGTCCGCCAGGGCGAGGTGCTGGCGAAAATGGATACCCGCGTGCTGCACGAGCAGCGACTGGAAGCGGTCGCGCAAATCAAAGAAGCGGAAAGTGCGGTGGCGGCGGCACGGGCGCTGCTGGAACAACGGCAAAGTGAAATGCGCGCTGCGCAGTCGGTAGTCAAACAGCGTGAAGCAGAGCTGCAGTCGGTCTCTAAACGTCACGTGCGCTCCCGTTCACTGTCCCAGCGTGGTGCGGTGTCTGAGCAGCAACTGGATGACGACCGCGCCGCCGCTGAAAGTGCGCGTGCTGCGCTGGAATCGGCAAAGGCGCAGGTCTCTGCCGCGAAAGCGGCGATTGAAGCCGCCCGCACCAGTATCATCCAGGCGCAAACCCGGGTCGAGGCTGCACAGGCCACCGAACGACGCATTGCGGCAGATATCGATGACAGCGAGCTGAAAGCCCCGCGCGATGGTCGCGTGCAGTACCGCGTGGCTGAACCGGGCGAAGTGCTGTCCGCTGGCGGGCGCGTGCTGAATATGGTCGATCTCAGCGATGTCTACATGACGTTCTTCTTGCCAACCGAACAGGCTGGCCTGCTGAAGATTGGCGGTGAAGCGCGACTGGTGCTGGATGCCGCGCCGGATCTGCGAATTCCGGCGACCATCAGCTTTGTCGCCAGCGTCGCGCAGTTCACGCCGAAAACGGTCGAAACCAGCGATGAGCGGCTGAAACTGATGTTCCGCGTGAAAGCGCGTATCCCACCGGAGCTGTTACAACAGCATCTGGAGTACGTGAAAACCGGTCTGCCGGGCATGGCCTGGGTGCGTCTGGATGAAAGCCGCGCCTGGCCTGACTCCCTGGTGGTGAGGTTGCCGCAATGACGCATCTGGCGCTGGTTCCCGTTCCTCCCGTGGCGCACCTTGACGGCGTGAGTCAGCATTACGGGACAACGGTCGCGCTGAACAATATCACGCTGGATATCCCCGCCCGCTGTATGGTGGGCCTGATTGGCCCGGATGGCGTCGGAAAATCGAGCCTGCTGTCGCTTATTTCCGGTGCGCGGGTGATTGAACAGGGTAACGTGATGGTGCTGGGTGGCGACATGCGCGATCCGAAGCATCGTCGTGATGTCTGCCCGCGTATTGCCTGGATGCCGCAAGGGCTGGGTAAAAACCTGTACCACACGCTGTCGGTGTATGAGAACGTCGACTTCTTTGCCCGGCTGTTTGGCCATGACAAAGCGGAGCGTGAAGCGCGTATTACCGAACTGCTGAACAGCACCGGGCTGGCGCCGTTTCGCGACCGCCCAGCCGGGAAACTGTCGGGCGGGATGAAACAAAAGTTGGGGCTGTGCTGTGCGTTAATCCACGACCCGGAATTGCTCATTCTTGATGAACCCACCACCGGGGTAGACCCGCTGTCACGCGCCCAGTTCTGGGATCTGATTAACAGCATTCGCCAGCGTCAGACCAATATGAGCGTGCTGGTTGCCACCGCCTATATGGAAGAAGCCGAGCGCTTTGACTGGCTGGTGGCGATGAACGCGGGTGAGGTATTAGCTACCGGCAGCGCGCAGCAGTTGCGCGAAAAAACGAACAGCGCCACGCTGGAACAGGCGTTTATCGCGCTGTTACCGCAAGCGCAGCGTCAGGCGCACAAGCCGGTCGTGATCCCGCCTTATCACGCCGAGCAGGAAGAGGTCGCCATTGAGGCGAAAGATCTGACCATGCGCTTCGGCAAGTTCGTCGCCGTTGACCACGTTAACTTTCGCATTCCCCGCGGGGAGATCTTCGGCTTTCTCGGCTCCAACGGCTGCGGTAAATCCACCACCATGAAGATGCTCACCGGACTGCTGCCCGCAAGCGAAGGTGAGGCGTGGCTGTTTGGGCAAGCAGTTGACCCGAAAAATATCGATACCCGCCGTCGGGTGGGCTATATGTCGCAGGCGTTTTCGCTCTACAGCGAACTGACCGTGCGGCAAAACCTTGAGCTTCATGCACGGCTGTTCCATATCCCCGAAGCGGAAATCCCTGGGCGGGTGCAGGAGATGAGCGAACGCTTTTCGCTGACCGATGTTGAAGACGTGCTGCCTGGTGCCTTACCGCTGGGGATTCGTCAGCGCCTGTCGCTGGCCGTGGCGGTGATTCATCGCCCGGAAATGTTGATTCTCGACGAACCGACTTCCGGTGTTGATCCGGTGGCGAGAGATATGTTCTGGCAACTGATGGTCGATCTGTCGCGCCAGGACAAAGTCACTATTTTTATCTCCACCCACTTTATGAACGAAGCGGAGCGCTGCGACCGGATGTCGCTGATGCACGCCGGAAAAGTGCTCGCCAGCGGTACGCCGCAGGAGCTGGTGAAACAACGCGGCGCAGCCAACCTGGAAGAGGCGTTTATTTCCTGGCTACAGGAAGCCGCAGGCCCGGCACCGGAAGCTCAGTTACCGCCAGCCAATGTTCCGGTCGTGCATGAAAACAGTCAGCCGCCGCGCCAGGGCTTTAGCCTGCGGCGCTTGTTCAGCTACAGCCGGCGTGAAGCGCTGGAGCTGCGGCGGGACCCGGTGCGTTCAACGCTGGCGCTGATGGGGACGGTGATTCTGATGCTGATCATGGGCTACGGCATCAGCATGGACGTGGAAAATCTGCGTTTCTCCGTACTCGACCGTGACCAGACCGTCAGCAGCCAGGCGTGGACGCTGAATCTGGCGGGATCGCGCTATTTTATCGAGCAACCGCCGCTCAGCAGTTATGACGAGCTGGACAAACGGATGCGTGCGGGCGAAGTGGCGGTGGCGATAGAAATTCCACCTAACTTTGGCCGCGATATTGCGCGTGGCACGCCGGTGAAGATTGGCGTCTGGGTTGATGGCGCGATGCCGAGCCGGGCCGAAACGGTAAGGGGTTACGTACAGGCCATGCACCAGACCTGGCTGCAGGATGTGATGGCGCGTCAGCCCAATGCCAGTGGTCAGAACGGGTTGATGACCATTGAGACGCGTTATCGCTATAACCCGGATGTGAAGAGCCTGCCGGCGATTGTTCCGGCAGTGATCCCGCTGCTGTTGATGATGATCCCTTCCATGCTCAGCGCACTCAGCGTGGTGCGCGAAAAAGAGCTGGGATCGATTATCAATCTGTACGTTACCCCCACGACCCGCAGTGAGTTTTTACTCGGCAAACAGTTGCCGTACATCGTGCTGGGGATGCTTAACTTTCTGCTGCTGTGCGCGTTGTCGGTGTTTGTGTTCGGTGTGCCGCATAAGGGGAGTTTTTTAACCCTGACGCTGGCCGCGCTGCTGTACGTCACCATTGCTACCGGACTGGGGCTGCTCATCTCCACGTTTATGAAAAGCCAGATCGCCGCCATTTTTGGTACCGCGATTATCACGCTGATCCCGGCAACGCAGTTTTCCGGGATGATCGACCCGGTGGCTTCGCTGGAAGGGCCGGGCCGGTGGATTGGTGAAATTTACCCGACCAGTCATTTTCTGACCATCGCGCGTGGAACCTTCTCTAAAGCGTTGGATCTGATGGATCTGTGGCAGCTGTTTATCCCGCTGGCAATCGCCATTCCGGTGGTGATCGGTCTGAGCGTGTTACTGCTGAAAAAACAGGAGGGGTGATGCGCCGATTACGCAATATTTATAATCTTGGTATCAAAGAGTTGCGCAGCCTGCTGGGCGACAAAGCGATGCTGACGCTGATTGTCTTCGCCTTCACGGTATCGGTTTACTCTTCTGCGACGGTGCTGCCTGGGTCGCTGCATCTTGCGCCGATTGCTATCGCCGATATGGACCAGTCGCAGCTGTCGAACCGCATTGTGAACAGCTTTTATCGCCCGTGGTTTTTACCGCCGGAGATGATCACTGCCGATGAAATGGATGCCGGGCTGGATGCCGGACGCTATACCTTTGCTGTGAATATTCCGCCTGATTTTCAGCGCGATGTGCTGGCAGGACGACAGCCGGATATTCAGGTTAACGTGGATGCCACGCGAATGAGCCAGGCGTTTACTGGTAACAGCTATATCCAGAATATCATCAGTGGCGAAGTGAACAGCTTTGTGGCGCGTTACCGTGACAATACTGAACCGCCGGTGGCGCTGGAAATGCGCATGCGCTTTAACCCTAATCTGGAACCTGCCCGTTTTGGCGCGGTGATGGCGATCATCAACAACATTACCATGCTGGCGATTGTGCTCACCGGGTCGGCGCTGATCCGCGAACGTGAGCACGGGACGATAGAGCACCTGCTGGTGATGCCGGTGACACCGTTTGAAATCATGATGGCAAAAATCTGGTCGATGGGGCTGGTGGTGTTGGTCGTTTCCGGGTTGTCGCTGATGTTGATGGTGAAAGGGGTACTCGGCGTGCCGATTGAAGGCTCGATACCGCTATTTATGCTGGGTGTGGCGCTGAGCCTGTTTGCCACTACCTCGATCGGTATTTTTATGGGGACGCTGGCACGATCGATGCCGCAACTGGGATTGCTGATGATTCTGGTGCTGTTGCCGTTACAGATGCTCTCAGGGGGCTCTACGCCGCGTGAAAGTATGCCGCAGGCCGTGCAGGACATCATGCTAACCATGCCGACCACCCACTTTGTCAGCCTGGCGCAGGCGATTCTTTATCGTGGGGCTGGGTTCAGCATCGTCTGGCCGCAGTTCCTGACGCTACTGGCGATTGGCAGCGCGTTTTTCCTGATAGCGTTGTTACGCTTTCGCAAGACGATTGGCACGATGGCGTAATCATCATTGCCGGGGGCGCTTCGCTTGCCCGGCCTACGTAGGCCGGATAAGGCGCAGCCGCCATCCGGCAACGAAACAGGCAATTACTCTTCTTTCGGCAGGCACTGCAAATGACCATGACGTACGCCGCGTTGGGAAATCACATCATCGGCAAAATGCTGAACATCGCCCATATCGCCTTTCAGAACGGCGATTTCCAGGCAGTCGTCATGGTTGATGTGAACGTGTAGCGTAGCGACCGACAAATCATGGTGATGGTGCTGCGTCGAAACAATGCGGCTGGCCAAATCACGCTTCTCATGTTCATAAACGTACGAGAGTACCGCGAAGCCCTGAGTGCCATGCTCCTGGGTCGTTTCCTGCGCCAGTGCGCCACGCAAAATATCGCGAATCGCTTCAGAACGGTTGTTGTAACCACGGCGCTGGCTCAGGCTATCCAGCGTTTCCAGTAAATCGTCATCGAGAGTAATGGTGACTCGTTGCATCTGCAGTTAACCTTTCATGTCGCGCGTCGGCGCACAGGGAATGCGGGAGTTACAGCCTCTGCACGGCGTCGGCTGTCAGGGTAAATGGCGTTGGCGTGCACACGGCCAGACTCAGGGTGTCGAGCTGGCACTGGCTAACGGAGAGCGAGGTTGTCAGCGTAGTGCTATCGACGCTGACAATTTGCCAGGCGCTGCCGCCACGCTGCTTAACGATGGCTTCTTTGCGCGTCCAGATGCGCCAGAAAGCCGCCAGTTGGTGTTCCGGATGTTCTGCTTCGATTTCGGCATGTTCCCCGAGACTGAACACCGTATTTGCCAGTGTCTTCCAGTTTTCGCGCGGGCGCACGACTTCAATATCGCAGCCCACTTCCCCTTCGTCGCTAAGCAGCAGAGCAATGTCATCACCGCTGTGGCTAAGATTGAACCACAGCGGCGTGTCGGCTGAAAAGGCCGGTTTTCCTTGCTCGCCGTAGACGATATCAGGCAATGGCGAAAGGGCATGGGAAAGCAGCACGCGGCCCGCCAGCCAGCGTGCGCGGCGAGCACCCTGCGGTGCCTGCTCATAGAGCGCATGAGGCAGTACGCCGGTGCTTAAATCAGAAACTTTCCCTAGAACGATCCGGTACATATCACGGCCAACGTTTGATGATGATAGAAGTATTGATGCCGCCAAACGCAAAGTTATTGCTCTGCAAAAACTCGCAATCAATCTTGCGGGCTTCACCCATAATGTAATCCAGCGCGCCACAATTGGCATCTGGCTGACTCAAATTCAGCGTAGGCGCAAACCAGCCTTCACGCATCATTTGCAGACTCATCCAGGCCTCCAGTGCGCCACAAGCGCCAAGGGTATGCCCAAAATAGCTTTTAAGCGAGGATAGCGGCACATTATCACCATAAATTGCGGCAGTCGCCTGACTTTCTGCAATATCGCCACGATCGGTTGCGGTACCGTGCGCTGAAATATAGCCGATATCCTGGGCGCTAATACCGGCCATGCTCAGCGATTTTTCCATGCAAATCTGCATCGTTTCGCGCTGTGGCTGGGTGATATGGGCTGCATCGCAGTTAGTGGCAAAGCCGACGATTTCACCGTAAATCGTTGCTCCACGTGCTTTAGCGTGTTCCAACTCTTCCAGCACCAGCGTACCTGCGCCTTCCCCGATGACCAGGCCATCGCGTTTTTCATCGAATGGGGAGGGGGTGGTTTTCGGTTCGTCGTTGCGCTGGCTGGTGGCGAACAGCGTATCAAATACGGCGGCTTCGGAAGGGCACAGTTCTTCTGCACCACCGGCAACCATCACCGTTTGATAGCCGTGACGGATGGCTTCCCATGCGTAACCAATGGCCTGGCTACCGGAGGTGCAGGCGCTGGATGTCGGGATGACTCGCCCACGCAGGCCGAAAAATAATCCGGTGTTAACGGCCGTGGTGTGCGGCATCATTTGCACGTAGGTTGTGCCGGTGATGTTATTGGTGTGCTTCTCGGTCAGCATGGTCGCGAACTCACTCACCGGCCCGGTGCTGCCTGTGGAGGAACCGTATGCTATTCCGGTTTCACCGTTGGTCAGTACCCGATCGCCAATCAGTCCGGCCTGTTCTAACGCCAGTTCTGATGCGCGAGTGGACATCAGCGACACGCGACCCATGGCGCGAATGCGCTTGCGGGTATAGTGTTCCGGCAGCGTGAAGTTGTCGATCGGCGCACCCAACAGCGTGTGCAGTCCGTCATAAACCTGCCACTCCGGCATTTTGCGTACCGCATTTTCATACGCCAATAGCCTGGCGGAGACATCCTGCCAGTTTTCCCCAAAGGCGGTGACGCCGCCCATGCCTGTAATCACGACACGACGTGTCATAACATCCCTCCATTGATGGAAATCACCTGGCGAGTGACATAGCCCGCCACATCCGACATTAAATAGCTGGCAAGCCCGGCCACTTCTTCAGCCTGACCTATCCGTTTCATGGGGATCATCGACATCGCCTCTTTCAATGCGGCTTCTTCCATCTCGATCATCCCGGTATCAATCAGTCCTGGTGCAATGCAGTTTACGGTAATTTTGCGTTTTGCCAGTTCGATGGCCAGCGCTTTGGTGGCGCCAATAATACCGGCTTTTGCTGCACTGTAATTAACCTGACCGCGGTTGCCCATCACGCCGGATACCGAAGACAGTGTGATGATACGACCACCCTGGCGTGCGCTAATCATTGGCATCATGCACGGATGAATGACGTTGTAAAAGCTGTCGAGGTTGGTGTGGATCACCGCATCCCAGTCGTTATCACTGAGCGCTGGGAAGGCGGCATCACGCGTCACCCCTGCGTTGCTGACAATACCGTACCATGCGCCGTTAACCTCAATATCGTGCTCCAGTACTTCACGGCACTGCTCGCGATTGGCAACGTCAAACGTCAACAGACGCCCTGTGCCGCCAGCGGCGAGGATAGCCTCCAGCGTGTCTTGTGCACCTTGCGCATCGCGATGATAGTGCACGCCGACCACAAAGCCGTCTGCCGCCAGTTGTCTGGCGATGGCGCGACCGATACCTTTGCTGGCACCCGTAACTAAAACTGAACGACTCATGTGGACGCTCCTTGTTGAAATAGCGTGTTAATTTCTTCTGCTGTTGGCTGGAAGGTGTTGACGCGACCGGTTGCCAGCGTCTTGTTGTCTGCCTGAATGATGCATTCAAAGCTACCGAATCGTGCATCCTGCATCAGCAATTTGACATGGATGCTCAGCCTCTTCCCGTCAGGTAGAACACCCGCAGCACAGACTAACTCGCGTGCGCCCAGCACCATACCTAACGCAATACTCGCCTGACCGTGTTGCTGGCGGTGCCAGCCAGACCAGACGCCAATGGTCTGCGCCATTAATTCCAGTGCGAACCAGCCGGGCAAATTGCCATCAGGGTCGAGGAAAGGGGCCAGTACGCTGTTTGCTGATACCGTAACGTGGCAGGTGGCGGTTTCGTCCGCCACACTGACGACCTCTTCAAGGAGCAGCATCGGTGCATCATGCGGTAAATAATCGCCCGGTGATAAATAGTGGCTCATGAGATTCTCCCGAGCAGGATGCTGGCATTATTACCGCCGAAGGCGAACGAGTTAGATAAGATTACTGGACGAGTCAGCGGCTGCGGCTGTTCAATGATGCCGCAGGGGGGCAATGTTACATCGCGCGGTGACTGGCTAAAATCCTGCGGTGGCAGTGGCAGGTTGCGTTGCAGAATCAGCATACTGATCGCGGCTTCGGTGATCCCCGCAGCGCCCAGCGTGTGGCCGGTCAGGTGTTTGGTCGAGCTGCATGGGACCGTGTCGCCAAATAGTGTGCTCACGACGTTGGATTCAATTTGATCATTTAGCGGAGTGGCCGTTCCGTGCAGATTGATATAGCCCACGTGTTCCGGTGTCATTCCTGCGTCGTTAAGTGCCTGGCCTATGGCGCGAATGGCACCTTCTCCCTGCGGGTGGGGAGCCGAAATATGGTACGCATCGCTGGATTCGCCGACGCCCAGGAGTGCAATGGGCTGTGGCTCGCGGGTTAATACCATCAATGCGGCACCTTCGCCGATGGTGATCCCATTGCGGTCGCGGCCAAACGGCTGGCATCGCGTTGGGGAGAGCGACTCCAGACTGTGGAACCCGTTGATTGGCATTCGGCTTAGCGTATCCGCACCGCCGACAATGGCGATATCGACCAGACCAGATTCGATCAAACGACGTCCGCTCATGATAGCCCGCGCACTGGACGAGCAGGCGGTTGAGAGCGTAAAGGCCGGGCCATCCAGCGCCAGCCAGTGGCTAAGAAAACGCGACGGATCGCCCAGTTCCTGCTGCGGGTAGCGCCAGTCGGTGCTCTCTTTGTCGTTGAGTATTAGATCAACGTGAACGTCACCTTCATCCAGACCGGAGGTGCTGGTACCGAGAACGACAGCAATACGATCGCGGCCAAACCGGGTGATAGCGTCGTCCACCTGCGGCTGGATTTGTGCCAGTGCGGCCAGCAGTAGCTGGTTATTGCGCGAACGATGTGCGCTAAATTGCTGAGGGATCGCGGGCAGCTCACCGTCTACGCCTGCTAATACGGCGGGTGGGTGTCCTTGCAGCCAGTTCGCGCGTGGGCGCATTCCCGGCGCGATGCCACGTGTGAGGTTGGCTGCGATTTCATCGGTGTTATTGCCCAACGCGTTAATCATGCCAACGGCAGAAATGTAGATCATCTCAGTCACCCAGGTATTGAATGGTGATGTGGTATTTAAATACGTGCTGCTCAATGCTGATCGGTTCGCGTTTTCCTTTTCGATTCAGATACGTGATTTCCGTGACCAGTTTGCCGCGGCTATTGCGCAGTTCACGCGTATCACCCGTATCGACGAGCCTCCAGCCTTGAGGTAATTGCGGTTGCCAGGCGCTAATTGGCCAATGGCTGAGCATCACGTCAGCCAGCACCTGACTGGCGGGCGGCAGTTGCGGAACGATGATCGATTGCTCGGTGTGCAATCCTTTTTCATCGTAAGTCACGAGGAACAGGCGAATGCCAACTGATGACAAGCCGGCCAGTGTGATTTTCTTATCATCAGCGTTAAGCATGACCAACAGCGACTGAGTTTTGCCGTTAAAACTTCCGGTCAGCAGCTGTTGTGAATTCACCGCGGGAGAAATCCCCGGAGCAGGTAGCGTCACACGAGCGCCCGGCTCTAACCAGGCTTGCGGACGGCCTTGCTGTTCCGGCTGCGAGTGGCCGCATCCGGCCAGCAGTAACGTGGCGACGAGCAGGCCCCGCCGGATGGCGCTGTGCTTATCCGGCCTACAATTGATGCGCTGGTGTTGACCGACAATGCCGCCATCCGGCAAAAGCCCACTCAACCAACGAAATATCGGTTTACTCATCGTTTTTTCTTCTCTCTTTTCGTTGGCATCGCCAGCGGTGACAGCAGGAAGGCGGTGAAAATGCCGCTTACCAGCACAATGCCAAAACTGCTGATTGCCTGAGTGGCGCTAAAGACCAGCATGCCGAGCGTCAGGAGCGTGGTCATCATCGCCAGCGTGATAGCCAGTAGTGACGTCAGTGGCGTACCGCGTGGATTACTGAAAAACAGCGTGTAGTTAATGCCAATTCCCAGTACCAACACCAATGCCAGCAGTGAGAACAAGTTGAGCGCATGGCCACTCAGGGCCAGTACCGCCAGACCACAACCTAAAGATAACACGGAGGGGACCAGGCTAATTAAGCCCTTACGCCAGCCAAGTCGAATCACGGCACCACAGGCAATTACTGCCAGTGCAACACACAGCAAGCCCGTCAGAATATGGCGATAAAGGGCAAACAGATTGTCAAAGCTGCTCTTACGATCCACCCACGCCACGCCGGAATATTTCGTGCTGAGTGTGTTTAAAGCATCACTTTGTTTCACGCCTTCAACGGGAACCAGTACGCTGCTTTCGCCGTCCGCCAGCGACAGCCACAGCAAGCGCCAGCCCTCACTGGCCGGGCTGGAAAGCCAGGCATCGACGGTGACCGGCATGGCGCTAAGATCGGGGTTCACCGTTGCCAGTCCGGCGCTGTTTAAGGCCGTTGTGACGGCGGGCGCGGCATCTTTTAACAGGGTGAGATCCTGCTGCTGCCGGGCGAGTGAATTGAGCGGAATGGTGCGATACCCGCTGAGTAATCCGTCTTTTTTTGCCTCTTCCAGCGCGGGAGTAAAGGCTTCCAGTCGCTCCAGCGTTTGCTGAGCGGATTTGCCGTACACGACAAACCACTTCTGGTCGACGCTTTGCCCGGTCAGGGCGGTAATCGCTTTTTCCTGAGCGAGAATGCCCTGCGGCAGCGCCTGTAACTGGGAGATATCATCGTCTACGCGTAGCGTCGCCATGCCTGCCAACGAGAACAATGCCAGCGCCACCGGCAGGCCAACGGATACTGTCTTATTCCGCCGCCAGGCGGCAAGCCAGCGTAGCATGAGCACCATTGCCGGAACCGGGCGCACCGGCAAGCGACGACACAACCAGGGGTGCCAGAAAATGACTGTCAAACATGAGGCACTCAGACCCACCGCCGCGAATACCGCCATCTGGCGAATACCGGGGAAGGGGGCGAGCATCATAATCAGATACGCCGCCACGGTGGTCAGTAGTGCCAGGAGCAGGGCATTGCGTACTTTGGCAAGGCTTTGCCATGGCGATGTTTCTGCGCCGTGCACCATCCGCTCGGTCAAATAGTAGAGCGTATAGTCGGCAGAAATACCGATGATGCTCATGCTCATCACCAGCGTCATCAGATGGAGCTCGCCAAAAATCAGCAGCGTGACGACGGTTCCCGCCAGCGCGCCAATACCAATTGAAATCAGGCACAGCAGCAGCGGACGCAGCGAACGAAACACGGCCACGATGAGCAGGATCACCCCGATCACGGTCGCTATGCCGAGGGTCGAGATATCCTGTTTCGCCTGCTGGCTGGCGTAATCGCTGTAGAACAGCGTCCCGCGAGACAGCAGTTGTGCCTGCGGATAGTGGGTTTTGAACTCACCTTCCAGCGTATTCAGTGTAGTGACCAATTGGTGCGTCTGTTGCATATCAAACGATGAACCGGTCAGCTCGCCATGTAACAGATACCAGTAGTTGCCTTGTTCGTCCTGCGTGACCAGCCAACCGTCCATCAGGCGTAAACGCTGCCCACTTTTAGCCATGGCCAACTGCGAGCCGCGCATCAGCATGAGGGGATCGTTTTGTAGCTCTTTGCCGCTGACGCCGGAGAACGCCGAGTAAAGCTGGGACAGAATCCACTGGGCCTGCGCTTCGCCGCCGTTTTGCAGACGGGCGCGGGTGTCGTTATCTATCAGGCCGTTACGATGTTGCCAGAAGAAAGCCCCCCAGGCCTGCTGGCTGTTGGCATCCATCGGGCCTTTCACCTGAGCCAGCGCGTGCGATTTTTGCAGTCGCGCCAGCCAGTCGCGCGCCACCGTCGGGTCCGGTTGTTTACTGGGGCTCACCAGCCAGACCAATTGCCGGTCAAGGCGCTGCATAAAACCCTCGTTCAGACTCGGCGGGATGGCCCCCAGTGTTTGCTTTGGCAACATGGCCAGCACGCTGCTGTTAAGCCGGGCCTGAGGTAGCAGCGTCAGCAAGATGCCCAGCAGAATCAGGCAGGCGGCTCCCCATAACAGCGCGGGGCGTTTACTGGGCGGCAAAGCGTTGGCGTTCGTCATCGGTCAGTTGCGCTGGCGTGAGTTGGTGTTGGGAAAGCGCGATATCGGTGCGATCGCCCTGCTTATCATTGAGCTGAATACTCTCCAGGTAGGTCTTTCCGGCTAAATCAATCGTCGCAAAAATCTTATCCAGCGGGGTGGTGATTGGCGTCAGGCGTAGCGTCCAGCGCCCGTCCCCTAAGTCTGCAAACGCCACGCGGAAGTTTTGTTCCAGCACCTTACGATCCGCCTGGAATAACGCCCGTAGCAGATGGTTAAACTGGAACATTTGCGGGTTATTCTCCGCGGTGATGGTCTGCGGCGGTTGACCGTTAATCGCCTGAACCATCCGTTTGTCATCCAGTAGCAACTGCATCGGGAACGGCGCGGTTTGGTCCCATAACAGCCCCTGGTCGCGGGCGATCAACATGTTGCCCTGAGATCGCAGCGGCTGCGGCAGATCCTTTATCGTCCGGGTTTGATCGAAATGGGCGCGAACCACCGGTTGTTCGGTAAAACGCTGTTGCAGGGCGTCAAGCGTCAGGGCGCTGACGAAAGGGCTGACGAGCAGCAGAAGCAATGGCCATAATTTCATGGTGTCACTCCCATCCGTTCAAACAGAATATCGGGGCTGACAAAGCACAGTTCACGGCTTTTTTCGTCGACGGCGACCTGGATGGTGTAGCCTGTTGTGGCGCGTTTCCCTGTTTCAGCATCAAAAATTTCGTAGCCGATACGCAGGCGATTTTCGAACTCTTTAATTTGGGCGCGTACACGGATACGCTGCTCGAAAGTCAGGGCATTGCGATACTTCACGCGAGTGTCGACCACGGGCCACAGATAGCCAGATTCTTTCATCTGCCGATAACCGTAATCGAATTGGTTCAGCAGTGCCTCACGGGCAGTCTCGAAATAGCGGAAGTAGTTGCCATGCCACGCTACACCCATCATATCGACGTCGTGAAACGGAATAGTCAGCTCGACTTCAGCCGTAAAGCGGGGATCGTTAAGCACCCTTTACTCCTTGTCTTTGGTGTCCGGCAGTTGCCAGAAATCGAAAAAGTTAAACCAGTCGAGTGGCGACTGAAGTGCATAGTGCTCAAGGCGTTCGGCGTAGCGATCGACGGTATGTTGTAATGCCTGTTGTCGGGTAGCGCGTGGCAAGAGCAGCGGGTCAGCAAACGGTTCGCAGTGGATATGTAGCTTCTCCTGCTGGCGCAGGGCGAAAATCAGATCCACCGGGCAGCGTAAAATAGATGCAAGAATGAACGGGCCCTGTGGGAATGGCGCAACTTGCCCCATAAAGCGGCTCCAGCAGACACGCCATTCGCCGCCACGTTGGGTAGTGACGGCGATGCGATCGCCGACGATGGCTATCCATTCGCCACGATCCAGTTTCTCTTTGAGCAGAATGGCGGTATCCGGGCCGATATCGTTCACCGGAAGCAGGTTTAACCCAGCCTGCGGGGCCATCTCTTCCATGATTTGTTTAAAGCGTTGGGCGTTATCGCTAAATACCAGCGCATTGATTGTCTTACTGCCCTGTAGTTGGGCCAGTGCCCGACAGGCTTCGACATCACCCAGATGCGAAGCCAGCAGCAGTTTTCCTCGCGGGTCGCTGACATTTAGCGTTTCTTCTGCGCCTGGTGCAAAAACAACATCGCGGCCAACGTGCAGCTCACCGCGCCAGCTGGCAATCTTATCCAACATCGCGCCGCCAAAACGCAGGAAATGCTGATAACTGGTCAGGTTTGACGGTACTGGCATCCGGCGTGCGATCAGTTGCGCCCGTACGCGGCTAATCCAGCTCTGAGAGGCTTTTCGGGCAGTTGATGCGGTGAGCCAGTAAACGCCGACTACCGGATACAGTAGCAGGGAGAAGGCTTTGCGACCGAGTAAACGCCAGACCAGCAGCATCAGACGCATTCCCCACAACCCTTTGACTTCCTGCTGCTGCGCCCAGTGTGTTGATGAACGACGAAAAAGCAGGGAGGGGATACGCGGCAACATGCCAAAAAACAGGCGAGTGTGCATTAATGAAATGCGCAGATTGTCTTTGAGCGCGTCGAAATGGGATAGCCCGTCCTGCGGATAGGTGACTCGCGTTGGGATAAAATAGCTGGTGTTGCCTTGCCAGTAGAGGCGCACCATCACTTCGGTATCAAAATCCATCCGTTTGCCGAGCGTCACGCGCTGTGCCAGTTGCAGTGTAGGTGCCACCGGATACACACGGAAACCACACATGCTGTCTTTTAGCTGCAACGAGAGCGTTTCTATCCACACCCAGATGTGAGTTACCCAGCGTCCGTACAGGCGCGAGCGAGGAACAGAATCATCGTAAATCGGTTGCCCGGAAATGAGCGCTGTCGGATGTTCTTTTGCCAATGCCAGCAGCCTGGGAATATCTTCAATGGCATGCTGCCCGTCGGCATCGACCTGCACGGCATGACTAAACCCGGCATCTGCCGCCGCCTGTATTCCGCTAATCACCGCCGCGCCTTTGCCTGCGTTGACCGGCAGGCGAATTAACGTCAGATTGCGGTATTCTGCCGCCAGGCGTGCCAGTTCGTCTTGTGTGGTCTTGTCGCTGCCATCGTCCACCACAATGCAGGGGAGATTGAACGGCTGAAGACGATCCAATACGCCCGACATCATCGCGCCGTGGTTATAGCAGGGGATCAACACGCACGGGGAAAACGTCAGCGGCATAACCGAATCTTCCCACTGCTGGCGGTATGGCGCGCTTCACCGTCGTGGCGCTGGTAACTAAAAGAGAGCATCTGACGTTCTTCCTGCCAGCTCAGGCTCAGGGTGACGGTGGTTCCAGGCAATAGCGGTGACTGGAACTTCACGTTCTGAATACTGTGAAAACGCCAGCCAGGGACCAGCAACGTGGTGGCGTAATGCATCGCCCAATCCAGTTGTGCAACGCCTGGCAGCAGTGGCTGCACGGCAAAATGTCCGCTGAACCAAAACAGCGAAGGGTCGAGATGTAAAACAATCTCAGCCTGTTGAGGCTGTGCCTGATGGCGCTCGATTTCATGGGGTTTCATGAAATAACTCCTGTAATTGCGCATAGACACGCTTGTTCATACTGTTGACCGGAATTTCATCAATCACCCGCCAGTAGCGGGGAACGGCGACCGGCTCCAGCCAGGGCAACAGCGAACGTCGCCAGGTCAGTTCTTGCGGTTTTCCTCCGCACTCGATCCAGCGTTGATGGGCTTTGTCATCCAGTACCAGAAGGACGCCAACGCCCTGGCGCCCCCCGCGTGAGACCGGCAATGCCGCGACATCGCAGATACCGTCCAGTGCCAGCAAGCGTTGCTCCACTTCGCTGAGTGAAATGCGTTTCTCTTCAATCTTGACGACTCGCCCACGCCTGCCCATCAGGCGAAACTGACCGTTTTCAGTAAATTGCAGAATATCATCCAGCAACAGGCCATCATCAGCGGCAATTAGCGGTGAAAATACGCGAAATGCGTCATTTTCTGGTTGAAATCTGACGCCGGGAAAAGGCAGCCATGCCACATCATCTTGACGGCGATAACGCCACGCAAGGATGCCGGTTTCAGTGCTGCCGTAGATCTCATCGGGCCAGACATTCAGCCAGTCAGCAGCCTGGGTGACGTCTTGCCAGGGCAGCATACCACCCGCAGACAGTATCAGTTCGACCGGCGGCGGTGCCAGGTGGTGGTCGAGGCGTTTCAGAAACGCCGGACTGCTGATAAACGCATACCGATGATCAGAGCTCAACGCCGCCAGTTGTTCGGCATACCAAAGCATTGCTGCGTGCAGCGGTAGACCTAAGGCCATTGGCAAGAAAATACGAAACGTCAGACCATACAGATGTTGCGGAACCACAGACGCAACCACCCGGCAACCTGCCAGACGATCGGCAAAGCGCGTCGCGAGCAATGCCGCTTCGCTATCCAGGCGAGCGATCGGTTTGATCACGCGTTTCGGCTGGCCGGTCGAACCGGAAGTGAACAGCTCCACAAAGGCGTCGCTGCGTATTGCCGGAAACGTGATGTCGTGGGTCACGGGTGTCATGGCAGAACTGACCACCCGCAGCACTCCCTGCCACTCCAGCGCTTTATCGCTCAGTACCCCGTCAAACAGCCTGTGCTGCTCGTTTAACAACGAAACGCGACAATGCCCAGGAATCACTGGCGTTTTGCCAGCATGTAGCGAGGCCAGTAGCGCGACGATAAATAAATAGCTGTTCTCGAAGCACAATGCCCAGCGCTCACCTTCCTGCTGCTGCAGGTACGTTATCAACTGGGCCACATCGTGGCGCAGATGACCCAGCGTCCAGGTATGCTCTTCCTGCCACGCAACAGGAACGTCGTTTGGGCGTAGGTCACAGAGCCATTGAGCAAGTGTGAGGGGCTGCTTCATTGGGTATCTCGTTTTATCACTAGTTGGCGAACTAACCACTCGCCGACCATCAATGTTCCCAACAGCAGATAGGAAACCATACCGTTCCAGGTCGTCCACAGGGTCATATCGCCATTCAGTGCGGTAAAGAGCGCAACGCTGCCATTGATGATGAAAAAGGCGCACCAGATTTGTGTCACACGGCGTGTGTAGCGTACTCCTGCCTCGGGCAGATTTGGGTCGCGCAGCCGCGCCAGGCGTTCAACAATGGGCATCGCGGACCACAGAGAACCACCAAATACCGACAGCATGACGCCGTTTACCACTACCGGGTAAAACAGCAGCAACTGATGCGTTTTGAGCAGATAACTGGCAATGCACAACGTGATACCCGCGACCGCCACGACCTGTGTCACGACGCGCAACGGTCCCGCCTGTCGCCGGGTCTGGCGAAAGCGTAAAAAAAGGAGTAGCGCCATCAACGGTAGCAACCAGTGCAGACTGTTATGCGCAAGGCCAAACCAGATCAAAAACGGCCAGGCCAACAACAGTAGGCCTGTTAGCAGTTGTACGACTGGCAGCGAGCGGGTGCCCGACATGGTGAATTACGCTTCTTTGAGAAGGCGTTCTACCGCGTCGACGACATCTTGTACGGTGCGTACTGCTTTGAACTCTTCCGGCTTGATTTTCTTACCGGTTTTCTTTTGCAGATGCACGATCATGTCGACGGCGTCGATGCTGTCGAGTTCCAGATCTTCGTACAGGCGCGCCTCAGGCTTAATGTCCTGCGGGTCGACTTCAAACAGCTTGACCAGCAGTGAGGAGACTTCTTCGTAAATGGCTTTTTGTTCGGTCATAACGGACTATCCTCAGGCACGTTGCGCGTGAATGAACGATGCCAGCGTGGCGACGGAGAAGAAGTGCTGACGCATTTCTTCGCTCTCTGCTGAGAGGACCACGCCATACTCGTTTTTCACCGCCAGCCCCAGCTCCAGGGCGTCGATTGAGTCCAGACCTAATCCATCGCCAAAGAGTGCCGCTTCGGTATCAATATCGTCAGCTGTCAGTTCGTCGAGATTCAATGTCGTTATAATGAGATTTTTGATTTCAAGATAAAGCGCTTGCATCATTAATTCCTGAAAGAGGTAAAGTACCTGGTTGTAATTGAAGCAAAAGATGCCGGTTCAACTGCCTTGCGGCCAGCGCCGGTTCTTGTGAATTTGCGTCGTAAAATTGGTCGATCTTAACCCGTTCGTGTACTGAAATGGTGAACATGGGCTTTATCGATGGGACGTCGTACCATTTGCTTTCTTTATCCAGCATTTGTTCGCTGCAGTTAATGGTGACGATGCGTAAATCGCTGCTGCAGCGTACGGCGATATTCGCCGCACCACGCTGTAACGTCATTTCCTCTCCGGGGCGTGTACGGGTTCCCTCGGGGAAAATTAAAATGGTATCACCTTGTTCCAGACGTTGCTGGCACGCGGGTAACAGCGCATCAGCCTGACTGTTAATCAGATAATCTGCTGCCCGGACCACGCCGCCGAGAAACGGGTTTTTCAGTAATGCGCTTTTTACCAGACAGTCGGTTTCTGGCATGACCGAGGCCAGTAACACGTAGTCGATGAGCGTCGGGTGATTGGCGACGACCAGGCACCCTTGTTCGTTGCGTAAAATGTCTCGTCCTGCAATCTGGTAATCCAGCACGCCAAGTCGCTTCACCACCGTTAAAAAGAGGCGAAAACTGGCAGCAATGCTGCGTCTGGCGATACGCCGACGCCGGGCTTTATCCCATACTGCGATGAGCAATACGTTAAACCAGACGGTAGAAAGGAGCAGTCCGCCGAGGCCAAACAGGGCAAAGCAAAAACCGGTCATCACCAGTCGCCATACCCAATTAAGCCGCAGGAAAATCGTGTTCATCCCTGACTCCACTGCCACTGTACGCGTTCGCCTGGCAGGGTAAACGCCGTGGTATCTTGCAAATAATGTTGTAAAAACAACAGACTCTGTGGCAATGACGTCTCACCTTGCGCGCGGCGTGGACGGGTTTCACATTGCCAGCGATCGCCGGATTCAATAACCAATGCAACGGCAAACGGCCATGTCGGCATATCAGGCGGCAACTGTGGATGATAAAACTCGGGCAGAAAACCGTCGAAATCGACCATCAATACACGCTGATATCCCGCCTGCAACAGCCCGATGATTTCGCACAGCCCCTGCTGGAACGTATCCCTGCCAGCAGAAAGCGAGGAGGAGACAATCGGTTTTTTCGCGGCAATGGTCAGGTTTCCCACCGCAGAATTATGCACAGAGAGGGCGAAATCGGTCGGTGAGAGTGCCTGCTCAGTCGCCAGAGCGTGCAGGATCCTGTAGTTACGCTCCAGTTCACCATGGCGGCTGGTGTACAACACGGCGTCGATATCATGACGGCGTAGCATCGCCAGCCCGCAATCAACGGCCAGTTTGCTACCGGAGCTGAGGCGGCGAGCCGTCATCATCGGTAACTCGCTGAGTTTAGCCAATGGCGCGGTGGGATCGATGGCGTGCGAAAACCGTGACCATTCATGCCACTGTTCTGTTTCGCTTAACCCTGGCGCCTTGGCCTGCCAGTCGATAATGTTGAATGCAAATTTCATCAACGCGTATCCGCGGTAAATCGGTTTTTCCGATTGTTTCTTATTTTTTCTTCTGACATATCAATAAAGTATGCCCAACACCTAAGTTGTCGTGGCGTTCATCTACCTGAAAACCTGCCTGATTCAGATAGTGATAAAACTTCTCTACGCTGTAGAAACGGCTGTTGCCATTCGCCATACAGGTAAAATAAAGCGAAGACGCATTCAGGCTAAATGAGGCCGCTTCAAATTTTTGGGCATCCCAAAACAGTTCCATAATGCACAGCTTCGCGCCCGGTTTCATCACCCGAGCAATGTTGCTCAGTATGGCGATAATTTGTTCCGGGGAAAAACAGTCCAGAAATTGGCTCATCCACCAGATATCTGCCTCTGCGGGTAAAGGCGAGTCGCTAAGCATATCCACAGCATGGAAATTTATGCGATGGGATAATCCCGCATTTTCGATATTTTCGCGGGCAAGTGCAATTTGTTGCGGCAAATCTAATAGAGTGACTGCAATATTGTCATCATGTTGACAACAACGTAATGCCCATTTTCCGGTATTTCCGCCGACATCGTACAGGGTTGCAGGGGCGCTGGCGAATACATATGGCAATGCGGCATCAAATGCGCCATCTGAATAGTAATGATCGAAAGCGAACCAACTTTCACGCGCAGCCAGGGGTAATTGTGACAGTGCAGGATAGATTGTTGGCCAGTCGCCAAAAATTTTTAATCCAGCGGGTTTCCCTTCTTTCAGCGCATTCTCCAGATAGAACAGTCCCTGATAACAAACATCCTGGGTGAAATCCATATTCACACGCGTCATCGTGTCATGTAAAAGGAAGTGGCCGACTTTTGCGAGGTAATAATATCCTTCTTTGTGGGTAATGATTCGCCCACTTAACCCCATATCCAACAGGATGCTGGCGGCATATTCGTTTATGGTGCTGTTCTCGGTAATTTCGTCGAGCGTGGCACCGCGTTTACCTTGCTTGTCCAGCCAGGTGAGTACTCCCGCATTTCGCAGACACAACGCGGTTTGAAAAAGCATAGGGGCAAAGGCGATACGTTGTGCTTCAGTAATGGCATCCAGTGCGCTAAGCGAATCCTGTTCGTACATGTGGGGACAACCTGTTAAATGGCAGAGAGTAAGAGTATCGGGCCTTTTCGGCCCGACTTTAGGCGTAATTACAGATTGGCACCGGCTGACAGATTGAGCTGGATGTCTTTATCCAGATTGCGTACCCAGCGGTTGTAGTTTTTATGGATTTTTCCACCAGAAGCCTGCAGGTTAAGGCTGCTGTCGTATTTAATGTCATAGCTGGTGGCGGTATAAGTGATACGGACTTCAGCCACATGGTCGCGGGTTTGTTGGCGTGCTTTAATGACACCAGGACCGGCTTCAGACATGACCCATTGGCGTTGAATGCCCGCTTTCAGAATCGCGGTTTTAACCTGATCCTGAGTGTGCCCCGCGCTTACGCTGGTGTGAACTTGATCGATCGGCGCAGTACGCGCACATCCCGCCAGCGCACCGACAACGGCAATGGCCGCAAACCACTTAATATACTGTTTCATTAAAACTCCCTATCAAAGTACTGTTTATACGTGTTTAATAATAAGCTTCGAAATAATGATCACCCTGCAGCACCTGTGATTTTATTTAAGCTAAATTAGCATTTTATTTCACGTGTCCGATAGCAAGGCGACGGAGGTTACCGGATGGTAATATTCGGTGATTTTCTTCAACGGAAATTTTTCAGCATCATCATTGGCGAGAAGTATAGATTTTTAGATAAAACGTATCAAATAAAATAACCTTTAAAT
>NZ_JANEWL010000229.1:0-915 GCF_028069815.1 Citrobacter sp. Awk 2 | reverse complement strand
AGATAAATACTATCATATGGTGGTTTTTGATCGTTTTAAACGATATGACGAGCCTTAAAAAGAATTGAATCCTATCAATTGGTTAGGAAGTGGTTTTGCTGTGGTCTGAACACGCAGAAACACACAGCTAACCAGAAAAGCACCAATACATGGCAACATTTTTGATTATCAGGATGGATACGTAGATGAAGAAGATTTTACTCGTTGCTGGCGCAGCTCTGGCGCTGGCGGGATGTGGTGAAAAAGGTGATTTTGAAAAAGCGATTAACGCCAAGATTGGGCAGAGCAGATACTGCTTCTCGCTGGATAACAATAACACCAGCTTCCCCATCCGTCTTGCCAAGCCACGTCTTGATTCGACTGGCACAGGGACCAATTCAGTGATCCTCGATGGATTTGTAGAGCAGAGAATGATGGTCTTTGAGCAGGGCTATGATTCGAACGTATTAGGGATAACAGAGGAAGGCAAAAAAGCCAAAGTTTGGAGCACAACAGACGGTGCTTGTGTCGGTCGTCGTGCTGTTGACGAGATCAAGGAATGGACGGAACCGGGTAACGGCGGTCAGAAGGTTGTTCGCGTGTCATATACATGGAAGCTGGTTGACGTTCCGGGCTGGATTGACAAAAAGGCGTTCGTTGGCGTTAAAGGGATGAATGAACCTGCTGATGGTGCCATGAATTTAGTTAAGACCAGTAATGGTTGGAAAGCCAACTAAAAGAATATTGAATCGCTAAGTGCCTCTGTTTATTTGTTGAAGGTCTGAGCTAATACATTTACTACAGGCATCTCCATTATAATATGAGATGCCATAATAAGAAGCTAAATATTAAAGCAATGTGAAATCATCCAAGTCGAATCCAAAATGATTTTTGAATAGTGCCCCATAAAATTTTTTAAGTTCATCTATATTATAT
>NZ_JANEWL010000228.1:0-919 GCF_028069815.1 Citrobacter sp. Awk 2 | reverse complement strand
GTTAGAATGTCATTAAATATTAAAGTGGATTTTAAAATGTCGAATCAAAAAGACTTTCACATAGCTGTAATCGTCCCATGCTATAATGAGGAGTTGTCTGTTGCTAATGTTATAAAAGATTTCAATCAATATTTACCCGAAGCAGAGGTCTATATTTTTGACAACAACTCCACTGATAATACTGTAGAAATCGCTAGAAATGCCGGTGCACATGTTTTTTGCGTAAAAGAAAAAGGGAAAGGGAATGTTGTTCGTCGGATGTTTGCGGATGTTGATGCGGATATCTATGTCATGGTTGACGGTGATGCTACATATGATGCCTCAGTAAGTCGCACTCTAATTAATAAACTTATTTCTGAAAGGTTAGATATGGTAGTTGGCGTCCGTGAACATACGGATAAAAATGCTTATCGAGCAGGGCATACACTGGGAAATAAAGTCCTGACTGGTTGTGTAAAAAGTATTTTTGGAGGGGATTTTTCAGACATGCTTTCTGGTTATAGAGTGTTTTCTAAACGATATGTTAAGTCGTTCCCTGCCATGGCAAAAGGTTTTGAAACCGAGACTGAGTTAACTGTACATGCACTTGAACTTAGAATGCCCTATTCTGAAGTTGTCACACCATATTTTGCAAGGATGGAAGGTTCTACTAGTAAATTAAGTACCTATAAGGACGGGATAAGAATATTAAAGACAATTATCAAACTTTATTCTTCTGAGAGGCCATTTCTATTCTATAGCCTAATAGCCCTATTTTTTGCTATAGTTGGAATTGTACTTGCTATTCCGTTAGTTAATTATTTTATTGAAACTGGCTTAGTTCTTAGACTGCCGACAGCGATTTTATCTACAGGGTTAATGATTTTTTCATGTATTTCATTTATTACCGGAATTATTTTGGAAAATATTAGTATAGGAC
>NZ_JANEWL010000227.1:0-946 GCF_028069815.1 Citrobacter sp. Awk 2 | reverse complement strand
ATACTATGCTGTGCTTCGACAATGGATTTTTATGTTGCAGTCTAAGTATTCATCCATAAAATGATAAGGATATTTTTATGACAATGATAATTGGTTCGGAACCTACTGTTCGAGGTATCATCGAGCTTGAAACGATACTTGCGGTTATCATCGTAAGCGCATGGGGAGGCGTTGTGAGTTACCTCATGAGAGAAACTCGAAGGAGAACGCAGAAAAATATTAAAGGATGTCTAAAACAAGTTGTTATTTCATGTTTTACTGGTTTTTTGCTATCCAGCATTGCCCTTGATAAAGGCGCAGGGACTCATATGACACTTATATTGTCCGGGCTGGGTGGGGTGTTTGCAGGACCTGTATTGAAAATGTTGAAAGATAAGTTAGCACAAATTTTTGTTAAGTGAGTGGTATTGCCCATCCATGGGCATTACTGCTTTATGATAAGTAAAAGTTCAGTACGGCATATAGAATTATTAGCGCGATCAGAGCTATTGTTATAGGATAAATAAAACGATTCTGGAAAATGTGCTGTTTGTTTTCCAAACATTTAATTTCTATATCCCCATTAAGCTGGATCCCCTGACGTGGGATTGTTACAAACAAATTATCAATACCAAAAAACTTCAGGTCTTTTCTGACCAGGTATAGTAGTTGTGTTAAATTTGCATCGTTTATAAATTCACTTCTTTCTTCCCATAGTACAGCTGAAATCTGATTTTTTCTAATCACCAATTCTTGTGCATTAGTTAGAATAAAATCTAAACACTTAGACCGCATGTGGGTAAGTTTTATCGCCCGGGTCCCATCTTTGCTTTTTAACTCATGATTGATGTTATCGTATATACAGCTGTTTTTAATAATGTAAATGGTCATTTATATACCAGGTTTTGTTAAAGAGTGTTCAGGAAGACTAAGTTCTAAAAATCAATTGTTCAATGTATATATATAC
>NZ_JANEWL010000226.1:0-967 GCF_028069815.1 Citrobacter sp. Awk 2 | reverse complement strand
AAATTAAGCGTGTCTGAAGGGAAAAATGAATATCCTGATAAAATCATTTTTACCGCGTTATAGATATCATTGAGATCCTTTCGTTTACTGACGAAACCATTGGCACCGGCACGGATCGCCCGTCCGGCATAAAACGATTCAGACTTTGAGGATAGAAACAATACCCGGGTTTTTTCCTGCAGAGATTTTATTCTCTTGAGTAATGTAAACCCATCGGAGCCAGGTAACTCAATATCCAGAATGACCAAATCGACTGGATAGGTCCGCAGATGGTCTATTGCCGTGCGACTGTCGTCGGTTTCCAGAACAACCTGAATATTACTATTCTTTTCGAGCAGTACTTCTATCGACATTCTGACAATAGGGTGTTCGTCCATAATGATAACGGATGCTGGTTTCATTGTTGTATGCCTCAAACTGTTTGTGTATCTTGCGATTTTGATAAAACATCAGGCGTTATAATATTGTCAAATAGCCAAGGATTGCTCTGGAAGAAGAACCGAATAAATATTATATCATCCTTGTTTATTCGGTTGTTCTACGTCAGAACAATGAGTTTGTGGAATATCCATTTCACACCAGGGAAAACTTACAATTAATCAGAAAACAGTGAGGATTATACCTGCTCTGCACTTTCGGAAAAGGCTTACAGCACGTAAGTTCATAATGTCTGTTAGGATATCCTGAAAGACCAGGGTATGGTAATGACTATTGATATTAATCTCCTGCTGTTTGAATTATGGCAGATTGAAAAAATTTTTTAAATAGTAAAAACGACACAATGGGCTAATTGTTTAGGTTTTGTTAAGGCGGCGAGGCAATTCTTTTTTGTCGAAATGTACTGAATCTGTCGGCTAAAGCAGGATACCCGCGCGACATATAATACCAGGAATAGTTGTAAATATTAAATGTTTGTAAAAATCACATTCGTTTTCTCAGTTGAAAATAAGTAATTTCCTATAAATTC
>NZ_JANEWL010000225.1:0-990 GCF_028069815.1 Citrobacter sp. Awk 2 | reverse complement strand
GAAAATATGAAAACTATATTAATTATCCCTGCGGTTTTAGCCTTGTCTGCATGCTCTGGTATTCTCGAACGACAATCGCCAGTATGCACCGCAACCGCGATAGTTGGTGGTCAGAAAACGGCTGTTTCTATTTATGGTGTCCGTAAGGTTGCAAACCAGACACAATATCAGGCTGGCTACCCGTTTAACTGGAAATGGGTCAGTAAGGTTAATTTCACACGTACCACATGCCAGTAATTAAATTATGAATATCGAACCCTGCTCCGGCAGGGTTTTTTAATTATCTAAATTCAGGAAAAATCTATGTCAGCAGGAACACTCACCCTGACGAATAACTCTGCCCAGGTATCAGGGGCAGGGACTTCATTTAGCACTGAACTGGCGGCCGGTGATTTTATTGTCATAAAAACAGGTGGTGTGACGTATACCCTCCCTGTAAAAACGGTTGAGAGTGATAGTGCGCTGACACTTTCGCGTCCGTATGCCGGGCCGGCAGTGTCGGGTTCTGCGTGGACCGCGATGCCGCGTGACACCCTGAACAGCATCAGCGCACAGATAGCCGCAGATACAGCCTATGTCATTCGTCAGCGCGTTCTGGAAATCGATAACTGGTATCAGCTGCTGGAGGTCAATGGTGATATCACAATAAAGATGGCAGATGGCTCGACTTATACCGGTCCCTCGTGGCTTCGTATTATCGACATAATGAAGACGATGAAGATTGAAGACCTTATTCCTCTGGCTGACCAGATTCATACCGATGCTGCACAGGTTGCTGCAGATAAGCCAGTCATCATCCAGGCAAAAGCCAAAGCTGAGGCAGCAGCGGCCTCGGCACTGATATCTGAAACAGCATCGTCCGGATACGCCACATCGGCAGATAGTGCCAAAACAGCAGCAGAAGTCGCGCAAGGGAAAGCCGAGAAGGCGGCGCAGGATGCCGCATCGCACAATCCTGTTGCTGCGCTGGCTAAGGCAAACAACCTGTCT
>NZ_JANEWL010000224.1:0-1007 GCF_028069815.1 Citrobacter sp. Awk 2 | reverse complement strand
ATACGCCACATCGGCAGATAGTGCCAAAACAGCAGCAGAAGTCGCGCAAGGGAAAGCCGAGAAGGCGGCGCAGGATGCCGCATCGCACAATCCTGTTGCTGCGCTGGCTAAGGCAAACAACCTGTCTGACCTTGAGGATCGCGCGGAGGCGTGGCTTAACGTGCGACCAGATGGCCCGACGCCTTTAGCCGCTGATCCGGTAGATGATAAGGATGCGGCCACAAAGGGATGGGTAAAGACGTTTATTGCGTCGGTAAAGTCTGTCCTTGCGTCATGGAGTGTGATTAAAAATGACGCTACCGCGCCTGCTAATAACGCCACTGCTTACGGCGGTGAGTTAGTCAGCGATTACCAGGTGGCCGGGGTGTCTGTAGCCAAAGCGGCCTTAACGGTAAAAAACACTGTAGGTGGACGAGTTGATCCTATCGTTCGCATGACTGATGCAAGGGGGAGCACACCAACCACGTATGAGTACAATCTGGCGAGTGCGGGCAATAACAGCGGAAGCGGCGGGAATAGCCTGAATATTGTTACGTTTGTAGGGCCGGGAACGCAAATAGTAACGCGGCGTTTTCCGGTTACGGCCCCCGCAAATGCCTCAACAAGTTACACATATAATTGGGTATCTGAAGGCGCAAGACGATTTAGTAACTACCCGGGGGTTAGTGTTGTAGGTGAGTCAGGTAATTCAGGAAGCTGGCGCGTAGCAATTGAAGGTACAACCAATGATATTGTTACAGGTTTTATTCACAATAGTGGATCTTCACAGGTAACGGTATGGGTTAACGTGATCGCAATCGGGAGTATCAAATTATGATAAATAGCGGTGTCACATTCGGAGTTGATTACCCTAAAACAGCAGAGATGCGTCTACAGCTGGCCATTACGAAAATCCAGGAATCTAACGCTATGGCTGGTTTTATTGAAGAGTCCCGTGCCAAACTAGTTGAGTGGCAAAACTACTACTCCAGCATAAAACCGTTAATTGACACAGCTGACTACGAGGG
>NZ_JANEWL010000223.1:0-985 GCF_028069815.1 Citrobacter sp. Awk 2 | reverse complement strand
CTCTGAGTCACTTCCGGGCTGTCTTCAAAATCCTGGCGCAGCTCCTCTTTGGACATATCCAGCAGTTCGATTTTCACGTTCTGGCGGAAATCTGTTTTGTCGACCAGCGACTTCAGGCCGCACCACAGGCTTTCTACTGCCTGAAACGCTTCATGATGCATCACGGCATCCAGCTGGCGGCTAATCTGATAATCCAGTTCAGCGATATGGTGATCAATCAGGTTCCTGTCCAGTTTCTCGACTTTTGCACCGGATTTCGTCAGGCACTCGAGAAAGACCTGCATCCCGGCCGTTAAACGCTCATCAGCGGTCGCATCAGACATTGCCTGCGCATCCTGCCAGATATCCAGCGCACTCAGTTCAGATACCGGATTCAGATTAATTTTTTCAAACAGGGACGCGTAAACCCCATTCGCCGAAGCGCGTTCCAGTACAACGCTTTCTCCACCCACAGTACTTTCATTTTGAACAGACATGAGCATTCCTTGTTAATCCGTTATAACGTCGTGATGGTTAAGGTTGTTTTGGTGCCAGAGATGACANTTCGGCTCTGAGCTCCGCNCTGAGCGCCGGGTTCAGCAGAATTTTTTCCAGCTCCTTTCGAAAAGCCTGGTTATCCAGCAGATTGGCCTTTAAATCACGCAGCAGGTTGCGCATGGAAAGCATGGCTTTCAGCTGGGGTATTTGTCTGGAAACCTGTTCCGGTGAGAAATCTTTCATGTTCNGGAATGTCAGACTGATGGTGTCCTCACTGCCGTCATCAGCAAGCGTATTTTTAACAGTGAGGTCGACTCTGGGGGAATAATCAGAAAGAACAGCATCGAAATTGTTTTTAGTTATATTGGTTTTTTCACGTCCGGATAAGGGTGAGAAATCCTGACCATTGCTGAAATCACCTGCAACCAGTAATTTCAACGGCAATTCTGTTTTCTTGCTCGCCCCGCCGGTATGCAGGTCAAGTTTTAGGTTAACGCGTGCCTTTGGC
>NZ_JANEWL010000222.1:0-1089 GCF_028069815.1 Citrobacter sp. Awk 2 | reverse complement strand
ATAATAACTCTAGTTTTACAGACTGTGAAATTAAAAAGGTAGGAATCGGATAAACGGTTGAGGTAGGATAATAATATTGGATTCTGATTTTTAGAAAACGCCCGTAAGGGCAAAAGTAGTTAAATTAGTCTCCCGCCGTAAGGCGGGAAAGCAGAATTTAAGATAAATAGTGAAATTATAAATACTTTTATGTGTTGCACAATTCACAGCTTAAGACCAGAAATCAGAGTCAAAAAGCAAGAGGTAAAATTGTTTTCATTGATTTGATAAAATAAGTAACGGGGAGAGTATTAGATATTTTAAGTTAGCTGTTGCACTCGTTTGTGTTGCATAATTTTATTATGAGCTTACTGACATCATATTTTTAAAACCAAATCACCATTTTTCGGGATGAATCCCATTATTAACAGGGCAAGCCTGTTCAGCGGGTGATTGTTTGGAGCAATCATCTTGCGCTGCTCAACCTTCTGTCTATGATTTGACCTTTTCTTTTTTTAATTGTATTTCATGTTTTTAATAACCAGAAGGAAAAGTAATTATGAGTGATAATGATAAAAACAGAAAACCAAGATCAGAAAAAACAGTAAAGCAAAAAATAGCTTCAGCACAGATGCGTCTGAATCGCCTAAAGAGCAAGGAAAAATCTTTGACCAAGAGTGCGGAGACACGCTTAAAGATCATCCTTGGCGCAGAAGTGTCTAAAGCAGTAGGTTGTAAAGTAGAAGATGTCGATAAGGAGTTTGTGCTTGGACTAATATTATATTTTCAAAATGTGAGTACTGAAGATAAGATAAAATTTCAGATAATTGGGAAAAGATTCCTTGCAGATATGATTGGCAGACAAGAATAACAACTGTGCTATTATTAAATAATAAGGATATGAATGTGCGACTTGGTGAACTGGATAATACCGCATTAATCTTAATGAGTGCAAACGTTATAATGTGGAGTATAAATATTGGCTTGTTGAGTTTATGGACTATTAACAGAGTGGGATAGTAGAAAGTTAATCAAAAGGCGTTATGTAATCCATACCGTTAATAAAGACTATTGATTCTTCTAACAATCATTTTTTATCATAAATAACAT
>NZ_JANEWL010000220.1:0-1120 GCF_028069815.1 Citrobacter sp. Awk 2 | reverse complement strand
ATGTAAATACAATCAAACTTAGCATCAGAATAAAACGAAAAAAACCTGCTCTCAAAATAATGCATGAAAATGCAGGGGGCTATACATCAAAAAAAATATGGAGTAACTATATGAATACTGAAGAACTAAATAACATTAAGGACTCATCGACTAAAGTTTTTACTGCTATGGCGAAGAATCTTTATATCACAGGAATACGTATATATAAAGAACAAGAAGAATATGAGGTATTGGCAGCTATAATGTTAGACAATGATAGAGCGGAGTCATACATGTTGCATGTTAAAGAATATCTGGCAAAACGCTTTGATGAACATATGGAAGAAGTGGTTAAAAGAGAAAGGCTTATCTATGTTGATATGGATAAAGTCATGTGTGAAATGAGATATGTTCATACTCAAGCATTACTTTTTAGTATGAATTAACAACAGCGTATTCGGCCCCGAAAGGGGCTAATAAAAAACACAATGAATTAAATAAGCATTTAACTATGAGGATATAAATATGTCTAAAGAAAAGATAGGTATTAATAAATCAACCGAACTGTTCTATGACCTTGCTTGTAGGTCGTTTACAGCAAGTTGGGAGATGTTCATGGAAGTCAATGGTGATGGAGACGAAAATGATTATCTGGATGATCCCGCTTTCATGAATCTATTTAATGTTTATATTATTGACCATATCCAGAACAACTTTGAAAGATTCACTGTCCAAGAAGGAAACAGTGGTGATATTAATCAAGTTGACTTTGAACTAGTCGCTGCCATGTTAGTTGAGTATTCAGGAGGCTTTAGAAAATAAGAACCAATCTTGCCTCGCAAGGGGCTAACCAAAAATATAAGAGAAAAATATAAATGACAAATAAAATATCTGTAGTAGTAAGTATGTTGTGCGAAGGAACCCCGAAAGTAATGAATATTATTCAAGAAAGCTTTGATATATTTGTTGCTCTAAGTGGGTATTCAGTAGAAGAAATCATAGAAGATAAAAACTTAGTTAATGCATTGAATCGACATGTTAATAACGATTTAGTCGATGAGTTAGATCTGGAATATGGCTCTGTAATCCTCAAGCTTGTTTATAAAAACTAATGCGTTACTAAATATTAACATAATGAAAG
>NZ_JANEWL010000022.1:0-52002 GCF_028069815.1 Citrobacter sp. Awk 2 | reverse complement strand
CAATTAATGTCAGCGCATATCGATTAGAAGAACATAATATATATGACGTCCATAATCGCCAGCAGCGACCATAAAATAATGTAGAGCATGAAATGCTCGCGAATATTATTAACCAGATAGTGAAAGATGCGGCGCATCAATGTTATTCCTGTCATTAAAAATGGCCTCACCAACGAGGCCATTGATCAATTATCGCTTAAAACGGGACAGCCTGAATGGCGTCAGGTCAAAGGCTGACGGTTTACCTTGGGCAAAATCAGTCGCAATTTCGCCCAGTACGGAAGCAAACTTAAAACCGTGTCCGCTGAGTCCGGTAATCACCAGCGTGTTGTCATGGTCTGGCAACGTATCGATAATGAAGTCTTCATCTGGCGAGTTATCGTAAGTACAGGATGCGCCATGCAGACAACAGCCAATGCCTGGCAAAATAGCGCGCAGGAATGGGAAAGCCTCAGAACCATCGCTGGCGACAGCGGCAAACGGTTTACGTTCTTCAGGTGAATGAATGACCTGTCCGCCGTTATGCCTGCCAATTTTTAACTCGTCATTTTCAGCCGGAAAACCATAGTATTGATCGCCATTAGGCAGTTCACCGGTAAATGCCGGGAATTTGTTTTTGACACTGTAGCGCCCGTCAGCCTGATACCATGCGAATACTTTACGCACCGGTTGTATCGGCAGTTCCGGCAGCAATGCTTTGACCCAGGTACCGGCGCTGACGACGACTTTATTCGCGTGGTAGTCACCATCGGCTGTTGCAACCGTTACGCCATCATCGTGGTGATGAATCGCCGTGACGGGGCATTTAAACAGCTGTGCACAACCCGCCTCTTCAGCCAGGCGAATCCAGGTTTTAATGGCTAACTCACTACGTAAAAAACCGGATTCAGCTTCAAACAGGCCGATATAGTTTTCAGGCACGCGAATTTCTGGCCAGCGAGCCATGATGGCTGCTGCATCCAGCTGTTCGACATTGAGCTGCCACTGTTTGGCACTTTGCGCCACGGTCGCTAAGAAGGTTGAATCTGCTGGGCCCAGGTTGATAACGCCAGAGCGAACAAAAACAGGCTCTTCATTTTGTGCGGAAAGTTCATCCCACAATGTTTGCGCACGTAGCACCAGTGGAACGTATTTTTCACCTTCGCCATACGCATGACGAATTAATCGTGTATCGCCGTGATGGCTGCCCTGTTGATGCGGTGGCATATGCGCATCGATCATCAAAACGTTGAGACCAGCGCGAGTGGCGTAGTATCCGGCTGCGGCACCCACGGAACCGCTGCCAATAATGATTAAGTCGTATTTCATCCGCTTCTCTCTGCAATCGCGATAGCATACGTTAAATAATTCGAGTTGCAGGACAAAACGCCCTGGCGGTTTTGAACAGCGCTTACGCTGGCCCCAAAGGGGCGAGGCCAAAGGCCGAGTAAAGCCAACGCACATGCAACTTGAAGTATGACAGGTATAGCAGGGTAAATAACTGAACCGGAATATTCAACCTGCAAATAAGAAAGGCACCGCGAAGGTGCCTTTTGATGGTGTGATGTATCAGGTTTAATGTCGCTGATACTCATTTACCTGGTAATCGCCAGATTCAATTTTGGCGATTCCGGCTTCTAATATCGAAATAAATTGCCTGGCAACATCAGTGGTTAACCAGAGCGTTTGACCGACTTCAGTCCCATCCGGGTCCGGACGATTCGGGGTCTGGTAGTGCAAACGCAGCATCAGCGCATCGTAGCTATCAACAGTGCTGATGTCCCACCCTACAAGCGGATGAGTCTGAATGACTTCATTATTCTTTTCCATCATGCCCCCTAATTCGTGTTACTAGACAACGGTTTTCGAGGTTCAATGCGTTTTTTTCTGAAGCAACTTCAGTATATCAATAAATAAGGGTATTCATTGAAAATTTAAAGAGGGCGGCGCATAAATTTTTTGTTTTCAGTGTTATCTGACTAATAAAACAACATGTTATTCATTTTTTTTTAGCATGTTGTGCAATTATTTTGGTGATTTGATTAAAAGATAATCAAAGTGTTTAATATAAATTATCTGCCAGCGTAGTAAATGCAAGATTGGTTTAAAGGAAGCACCTATAAAAAAGCCGGGGCGACCCGGCAAACAAACATCACTGCATATCATTTTTTATTCGTTGATGAACCAGTCATCCGCGCTTTCCCAGGTTTCCTGCAGGATTTCGCTGATGCGTTCTTTGTCCTCTTTTGATGCGCCAATAACCGACAGATTGTTGGCCCCGGCATAACGAACGGTAACGTTACCTTCGTTATCCGGAAAATGATGATGAATACGGCGGGAGAGTTCACCTGCCAGCGCGTCGATAGCACCGGCTGGTAAAGGTGAAGTTTTGGCAATAGTGACTTCAATACGCATAATAGCCCCCTGTTGGATATACTGGTTATTTATACAGTTAACTGCGCCAGTTGACAACAGTGGGCTACACTTTTTTAGCGTTTTACTGACCAGCGTACGGTTTCACCGCCAAGGAATGGTACCAGCGTGTCATTTTCCAGTGCGATGCTCTCCGGGACCTGATGTTCAATTTTCTCCAGTTCAATGAAGGTCTCATTCACCGGCAAACCATAGAACTGTGGGCCATTGAGTGAGCAGAAGGCTTCGAAATGGTCCAGAGCGTTCATCTCTTCGAACACAGTGGCATAGCTGCCCAGCGCGGTCGGCGCATTAAAGCAGCCCGCACAGCCGCAACTGGACTCCTTACGATGACGCGCATGCGGTGCGGAGTCGGTGCCAAGGAATGCACGACTGAATCCGCTGGCAACCAGTTCGCGCAGCGCCTGCTGGTGAACATTACGTTTGAGTATCGGCAGACAGTACAGATGCGGACGAATTCCGCCGACCAGCATATGGTTGCGGTTAAACATTAAATGCTGAGGCGTGATGGTTGCTGCAAGAAGCTCGTTGCCCTCGCGAACGTACTCGGCGGCATCTTTGGTCGTGATATGTTCAAACACCACTTTTAGCGCGGTTAAACGCTGACGTAAGGGGTCCATCACCGTTTCGATAAAACGTGCTTCGCGATCGAAAATATCGATATCAGCATGCGTTACTTCACCATGCACCAACAGTGGCATCCCCAATTTTTCCATGCGCTCCAGTACCGGCATAATGGCATCGACTGAGGTTACACCGTGTGTAGAGTTGGTTGTTGCATTGGCGGGATACAGTTTAGCGGCGGTGAAGACACCTTCGTTGAATCCACGCTCAAGTTCATTAGGATCAAGCGTGTCCGTTAAGTAGCAGGTCATTAATGGCGTAAAGTTATGTCCGGCGGGTACAGCGTCCAGAATGCGCTGGCGGTACGCAATGGCCGCGTCAACGGTAGTGACCGGCGGAGCGAGGTTTGGCATAACAATCGCGCGACCATAAGTTTCACTGGTATAAGGCACGACAGTTTTCAACATGTCGCCATCGCGAAGGTGAAGGTGCCAGTCGTCTGGGCGGCGGATCTTTAAAACCTGGGATGGTGCAGTCATCAATATGCTCCGGCTGAGGATAGTCTTTTTTGCCGGAAACAAAGGATAAGCGGAAACGTTTTCGTTTGCACGAAAAAAAAGGGCGCATTCGCGCCCTGATGTTGATTAATCGGTAAACGGGATAATGATTTCGCCCGGTTTAACCTCAATCCCTTTCGCCAGTTTTTTCGCCAGCGCTTCGCCTTTGCTGCTGTCTTCACGCAGAATATAGGCCGGTTGCTGGTTAAAGTAATTGCGCAGCGACTGATTTAAGTAGGGCATCAGCGTTTGCAGCACTGATTGCATTTTCTCTGGTGTGACGGTCGCATCGACCACTTCCATTTCTTGTAGATAAATCGCGCCTTTTTCTTTATTGAAGACTGGCAATGCTTTTAACTTCAATTTCATGGTCGCTTTCTGGCTACCAAAAAGGGAATTCATATCCAGATTGGCATCGCCTGTCAGCGTCACTTTATTCGGCTCTTCGCGACCAATCTGGCTGGCGAGATTGGTCAGTACGATGTGGGCTTCAGCGACGCCAGGCAGACCAATATCTTTCGAGAAGTCGTTATGCTTAGCCAGTGCCTGATTAATCTCTTGCTCGCTAACCGTGTATTGTGTGAGTTGATTACAACCAACCAACAGGCCGCTGACAATCAGTGCAGCAGCAAAAAAAATCTTTTTCATGGGGTTCCTCAACATGATGCTTGTGGCGTAATCGTGACACAAAGCAGCATCAAGCACCAGCGACCCGGACACCAGCAGAAAAAACTGAAATTGAGTCCGGGACGTCTGGTCAGCTATCAGGCATCAGGTTCCAGCATGCCGCGTGACGGGCGTTTATGGCTAAACTGCCAGCCCAGCGCGAGGAAGGTGATAAAGCCGATAATGCCGAGCATCATCCACGGGAGCTCTGGCTGTGACAATGCTTTACCCATGTCAAACAGCCAGCCGCCACCGATATAACCGATGGCACCGCCGATGGCTAACCCGAGGCGGCTAAAGCCCATGTAGCTGCCCCGTGCGCGCGCATTTGCCAACGACGCGCTCAGCGTCTCGCGTGCCGGTTCCGCAATGATAGAACCGATATAGAAGGTGCAAATCAGGGTGAAAAGCTGCTGTAAATTTCCGACCAGACCGATAGGCATCATGCTAAGAGACATGATCAGCAGGCCCGCCATCAGTCGATGCTCAAGACGAAAACGTTTCTCGCTCCAGCGGGCGATAGGGTAGAGTAGTGTTAAAGAGAGACACGCCTCGATGGCATACATCCATTTCACGGCGGCCGGCGAACCGGCAATGTCATTAACCATAATTGGCAGCATCAACATAACCTGTACCGCCAACATGTAATACCCCGCCAGCGTCAGGACATAGGTGACAAATCGTTTGTCATGCATCACATGGCTCATGCCTTCGCGCACGGGAATTTTCACGGTGGACAGCTTCCATGCCGGAAGCAGCCAGGCGTTAAACGCAGCGCACAAAACGAACAAAATCGCACCCGTAGCGCAGACCAGACGGAAATCGTACTGTAACAGCCAACTGCCGAGTAATGCGCCAACAACGGCACCGGCACTGTCCTGCATCATCAGGATGGAGAAAAAGCGCCCGCGCTTTTCCGGGCGGATCAGTTTGACCACCAGTGCCGAACGGGGCGGGTCGAATAATGTACCGCCTAAGCCGGAGAGGAAACAGGAAAACCACAATAGCCAGGGTTCGTGCGCAATCCCCATCGTGGCGAACCCGGCGGCACGCATCAGCATGCCGGTCACAATCATGGGTTTGGCACCAAAGCGGTCAGCAATTGCGCCGCCAAAAATCCCCAGACCTTGCTGAATAAATTGGCGCAATCCAAGTGCGATACCGACCATCACGGCGGCCCAGCCCATTTGGTCGACGAAACGGATAGAGATCAGTGGGAAAACGACAAAGAAACCCAGCACGACCAGCATATTATCGATGAGCAGGAAATATTTACCCAGGTTCCTTGCCTGCGAGACTTGCGACATTTCCCCTCCAGGGAAAAAACTCGTCACTCGGTGGAGAGTTTAAAAGATAAGCACCTTCTATTCTGCGGTGTCGTTTGCGCTTTTCCCACCCTTGGCGGGACAATATTTTTTTATCAAAAGTCCGTCTTGATAGAGAGTTTTCATCAAAATGTGTGAATAATTCAAAAAATGGCATTTTGCTCTTTTCACAGGGTGTATTTGCACAGGTATAGTAATGCGAATTGCGTATTGAAGACGTTACGGGAAGGAGTAGGTATAGAATGTTTGGCTATCGCAGTAACGTGCCAAAAGTGCGCTTAACCACGGACCGCCTGGTCGTGCGTTTGGTGCATGAGCGTGATGCCTGGCGTCTGGCAGATTATTACGCAGAGAATCGTCATTTCTTAAAGCCCTGGGAACCTATTCGCGATGAAAGCCACTGCTACCCCACTGGCTGGCAGGCGCGTCTGAGCATGATCTCTGAATTCCATAAACAAGGTACAGCCTGGTATTTCGCGCTGCTCGATCCCGACGAAAAAGAAATTATCGGCGTTGCGAACTTCTCGAACGTGGTGCGCGGATCTTTCCACGCCTGTTATCTCGGTTATTCCATTGCGCAGAAGTGGCAAGGGCAGGGGCTGATGTACGAAGCCCTGACCGCCGCGATTCGTTATGTGCAGCGGACGCAACATATTCACCGCATTATGGCGAACTACATGCCACACAATAAGCGTAGCGGCGATTTGCTGGCGCGACTCGGCTTTGAGAAAGAAGGGTATGCAAAAGACTATCTGCTGATTGATGGGCAGTGGCGCGATCATGTGCTGACGGCGTTGACAACATCAGAATGGACCCCCGGTCGCTAAGTTTCAGGCGCGCGGCCTGAATAATGGAGAAGACGATGAAATACGAATTAACCGCCACTGAAGCCCGTGTGATTGGCTGCTTATTAGAAAAACAGGTTACTACACCGGAACAATATCCCCTTTCCGTGAATGGTGTGGTGACCGCGTGTAATCAAAAAACCAACCGTGAACCGGTGATGAATCTGTCGGAAGCCGACGTGCAGGACCAGCTTGATAACCTGGTAAAAAGGCATTTTCTGCGGACGGTGAGCGGCTTTGGTAATCGCGTGACCAAATACGAACAGCGGTTCTGTAATTCAGAGTTTGGCAATCTTAAGCTTAGCGCGGGTGAAGTGGCATTGATCACCACGCTGTTACTCCGTGGCGCTCAAACACCGGGTGAATTGCGTAGCCGCGCATCCCGAATGTATGAGTTCAGCGATATGGCGGAAGTGGAGTCAACGCTGGAGAAACTGGCTACCCGGGAAGATGGCCCTTATGTGGTCCGCCTGGCGCGTGAACCTGGAAAACGAGAAAGTCGTTATATGCACCTGTTTTGTGGCGAGGTTGATGAGTCACTCGCTGCGGCAGATGAACCGCAGGCGGCGTCTGGAGATTTGCAGGCGCGCGTTGAAGCGCTGGAAACCGAAGTGGCAGAATTGAAACAGCGGCTCGATTCATTATTGGCACACCTGGGAGACTGACGTGGGAAAATTGCGTATTGGCGTGGTCGGGTTAGGGGGCATCGCGCAAAAGGCATGGTTGCCTGTGTTGGGCGCATCTGCGGACTGGACGCTGCAGGGTGCATGGTCGCCCTCGCGGGAAAAGGCACTGCGTATTTGTGAAACCTGGCGAATGCCATACGTTGATTCCGTACAGAATTTAGCGGCAACCTGCGATGCCGTTTTCGTTCATTCCAGTACCGCCACCCACTACGCTGTAGTGAGTGAGTTGCTGAATGCCGGTGTTCACGTTTGCGTGGACAAGCCGCTGGCAGAAAATCTGCGCGAAGCTGAACAACTGGTGGAGCTGGCGGCGCGGAAAAAACTGACGCTAATGGTTGGGTTTAATCGTCGCTTTGCGCCGCTGTACCAGGATCTAAAGATGCAGTTGGGCAATGCGGCGTCTGTTCGTATGGACAAGCACCGTACGGATAGCGTCGGGCCGCACGATCTGCGTTTTACGCTGCTGGATGATTATCTGCACGTGGTAGACACCGCGCTGTGGCTGGCGGGAGGACAGGTTCAACTTAATGGCGGCACGCTGTTAACAAATGACACCGGTGAGATGCTGTATGCTGAACATCATTTTTCTGCCGACCAGCTACAGATAACCACCAGTATGCACCGCCGCGCTGGTAGCCAGCGCGAGTGTATCCAGGCCGTGACGGAGGGGGGCTTGATTGATGTGACGGATATGCGGGAATGGCGCGAGGAACGCGGGCAGGGTGTGGTACATAAGCCCATTGCAGGATGGCAAACGACGTTAGAACAACGTGGGTTTGCCGGCTGCGCTCGTCATTTTATAGCCTGCGTACAAAATCAGACGGTTCCTGAGACGGCGGGCGAGCAGGCGATTCTGGCGCAGCGTGTGGTTGAAAAACTGTGGCGGGAGGCGATGGAGGAATAACCCCCTGTAACATCTGGCGGTAGTAATTCACGGTAATCCAGGTACTATATGCCCACTCAAAAAACACCTCTTTTCAAGCTATAGACCAGTTTGTCGGCCTGATAAGACGCTTTAGCGTCGGCATCAGGCTCTGCGACATTGCCGGATGAGGACTCAACGCCTTCTCCGGCCAATGGACTGGCTATGCGGGGTTCTGCCTCAGAGTCTGGAATACAACATAGATGAATTTATTAAAATCGCTGGCAGCCGTCAGCTCGATGACGATGTTCTCACGTGTGCTGGGTTTTGCGCGTGACGCGATTGTCGCCAGAATCTTTGGCGCAGGGATGGCGACCGACGCCTTTTTTGTGGCATTCAAACTTCCTAACCTGCTGCGCCGTATTTTTGCTGAGGGTGCGTTCTCCCAGGCGTTTGTACCGATTCTTGCCGAATACAAAAGTAAGCAGGGCGAAGACGCCACCCGCGTGTTTGTCGCCTATGTTTCTGGTCTATTGACGCTGGCGCTGGCCGTCGTCACGGTGGCCGGGATGCTTGCTGCGCCGTGGGTGATCATGGTCACCGCGCCAGGGTTTGCTGATACTGCAGATAAGTTCACACTGACTACCCAACTGCTGCGGATAACTTTTCCTTATATTCTGCTGATTTCGCTGGCCTCACTGGCAGGTGCAATCCTTAACACATGGAATCGCTTCTCCATTCCCGCGTTTGCGCCGACGTTTCTGAATATCAGCATGATTGGTTTCGCGCTGTTTGCCGCGCCTTATTTCCATCCGCCGGTGCTGGCGCTGGCGTGGGCTGTCACCGTGGGCGGTGTGCTGCAACTGGTTTATCAGCTTCCGCATTTGAAGAAAATTGGCATGCTGGTACTGCCGCGAGTCAACTTTCGTGATGAAGGTGCGATGCGCGTCGTTAAGCAAATGGGGCCGGCGATCCTTGGGGTTTCCGTCAGCCAGGTTTCAATGATTATTAACACGATTTTCGCCTCGTTTCTGGCCTCCGGCTCAGTGTCATGGATGTACTATGCTGACCGTCTGATGGAGTTTCCCTCCGGTGTTTTGGGGGTGGCGCTGGGGACAATCCTGCTGCCGTCACTGTCCAAAAGTTTTTCCAGCGGTAATCATGATGAGTATTGTCGCCTGATGGACTGGGGGCTGCGCCTGTGTTTTCTGCTGGCGTTACCCAGTGCCGTGGCGTTGGGTATCCTGGCGAAACCGCTGACGGTGTCGCTGTTCCAGTATGGAAAATTTACCGCGTTTGATGCGGCGATGACCCAGCGTGCGCTGGTGGCGTATTCGGTCGGTCTGATTGGCATTATCATCGTGAAAGTATTGGCGCCTGGTTTTTACTCGCGTCAGGATATTAAAACGCCGGTAAAAATTGCCATTGTGACGCTGATTCTGACCCAGGTGATGAACCTGGCGTTTATCGGGCCGTTGAAGCATGCCGGACTGTCGTTGTCGATCGGTTTGGCGGCGTGTCTGAATGCTTCACTGCTCTACTGGCAACTGCGCAAACAGAAAATATTCACCCCACAGGCAGGATGGGCCTGGTTCCTGACGCGTCTGGTGATTTCAGTGCTGGTGATGTCTGCTGCGCTGGTAGGGATGCTTTACATGATGCCGGACTGGTCACAAGGGACAATGGTGTGGCGTGTGATGCGTTTGCTGGCGGTGGTGGTCGTGGGAATCGTGGCCTACTTCGCCGCTCTTGCGGCGCTGGGCTTTAAAGTGAAAGAGTTCGTTCGCCGGACGGCGTAATGGACATCCTATGCCGGATGGCGGTACCACGCCGCATCCGGCCAACAGAATAGCGTTGCCTGATAGGCACAATGCCATCAGGCAATGATCAAATAGAGAATTTTTTCCCGCCGCGATGTGCCGCAGATGTGTGGCCGTTCGCACCATACAGCGTCGGCTCCTGGTGCGGTTTCAGTACTTGAATTGCCTGTTGATTGCGTTCGATTTGCCCTTCCAGCAGCCAACCATTGTGCTGGTTGAGATCGCGCAAATGCTGTGTCTTCTTCGTGATTGTCTGCCAGCGCTCGGCAATCTCATCGTTGGCGCTACGCGTGGCGTCATTCTCCAGGCGGCGCTGCTGTTCCAGATAATCGAGGGTGGCCAGCAAAGAACTTTTTTCTTCTGTAATTCGCTGTAGCTGGCTACCGTTGATCTGCCCTGCAGAGAGCTGATGCTGCTCAGCATCCATCACCGTTTTTAGGTCATTGAGGACGGTCGTCATCTGATCAAGTATTTCTGACAAACGAGTCATACTTTATTTACTCTGTAGGTAGCTCTGTGCCTCGCGGATCAGCGAGTCGGCAATTTTTCCGGTATCCATTTTCAGCTCGCCGTTGCGGATCGCGGTTTTCAGCGCTTCGACACGTTCCATATTGATGTCATTGGTGCCGGGCTGCATCAATTTGGCCTGAGCGTCACTCAGCATTACGCTGGTGCTGTTTGTCGTCGCTGTTTTTTCCTTCCGCGCTTTTTGTACCGGCGAGTCGCTGGTTTCGCGTGGCTGGACAGTGCTTACTGGCTTCAATGGTGAGGTACGATCAATACTCATTTTTTCTATCCTCATCGAGGGGTTACGCTATAGCGGCCCGCTTTAATCATTGGTTGATTATCTATCGGCACTCGCTAAAAAATCTTTAACCTATTATAGGTTAATAAGAATATTCCCATCAGAATCGACGATTCCACTCACCACCTGACCAGAAATCATCCGCACTCGGGCGTTTTGCGCGACGGCTGCATTGTTGAGCGCTTTACCTTCGGCATTGACCCGAAAGCCGTCTCCGTTGGCGATAACCATCACGCGTTGACCCGCTTTTATCCGCCACGCCTGGCGCAACATTGTGAGCTGGATTGGCTGACCGGGAACCAGGTCGCGCAGGCTCACGGCATCCTGAACCTGGTTAATGTCCAGTACGGCGCGTGGCGGCAGTTGATCCAGACGACCACGTTTTAGCGTTACGCTGGCCGCGTTCAGTGCGCTTCCGCGGGCAACAGGGGTCGCTGCGACAACATAGTTGCCGGTGGCTTGCACAGTGACCTGCAGATAGCGTTTTTCATTGGCGCAGCGGGCCAGCACGTTCACATTCCCCCACAGTTTCGCACTGCCGGACACGCTCAGCGCAGGCTGATCGCAGCTGGGCTGCAAGTTTGGCGGCGTACGGACAGTGACGACCACCTCATCGCTAAACCCGGCCAGGCGCTGGGAAAACCACGCGGTTAACTGCGAATTCAGGTCTTGTGCCAGCGTCATAGGGCTGAACAGCAGTGCTGCCACGACTATTCCACGTTTAAACGTTTGCATCAAAACCTCGCGCTTTTTCAGGTAGTGGCAGGATTCTACCTGTGTGACGCAGTCATCAACGCAACAAATAGCGACGCATTTTGCGTTTATTCCGGCGATAACGCGCGCGTGATGGGATTTAAGCTGTCGGCTGAATTTTGTCATTTGCGGAGGAGATATGCTCGATAAGCTCGATGCCGCCTTACGTTTTCAACAGGAAGCGCTGAATTTGCGCGCCCAACGCCAGGAAATATTAGCGGCCAACATTGCCAATGCCGACACGCCGGGGTATCAGGCGCGCGACCTGGATTTCGCCAGTGAATTAAAAAAAGTCATGGTGCGAGGGCGGGAAGAAACAGGCGGTGTTTCGTTGACGCTGACCTCTGCACAACACATTCCTGCCCAGACTGTCTCGGCTCCTTCTACGGAGTTGCTCTATCGCATTCCTGACCAGCCGTCTCTGGATGGCAACACGGTGGATATGGACAGGGAGCGTACGCAGTTTGCGGATAACAGCCTGAAGTACCAGATGGGGCTTACCGCGTTAGGTGGGCAAATCAAGGGCATGATGAACGTGCTGCAAGGAGGGAACTAACCCGTGGCGTTGCTCAATATTTTTGATATCGCAGGTTCTGCGCTGACGGCTCAGTCTCAGCGTCTGAACGTGGCTGCCAGCAACATGGCGAACGCCGATAGCGTGACCGGACCTGATGGTCAGCCGTATCGCGCAAAGCAGGTTGTTTTTCAGGTTGATGCAGCACCAGGCGCAGCAACCGGTGGCGTGAAAGTTGCTGACGTCATTGAAAGTCAGGCGCCGGACAAGCTGGTTTATGAACCGGGCAATCCGCTGGCGGATGCGAATGGCTACGTAAAAATGCCGAATGTCGACGTGGTTGGCGAGATGGTTAACACCATGTCTGCTTCACGCAGCTATCAGGCAAACGTTGAAGTGCTCAATACCGTGAAAAGCTTGATGCTTAAAACGCTGACGCTGGGCCAGTAAAGGAGGCGCACATGTCCGTTGCTGTAAAAATGAATGACCCGAGTACGTCGGGTGTTAATGCTGCCACTGGCAACAGTTCGCTGACAGGGAGCAACGCGGCTGATCTGCAAAGCAGCTTTTTGACGCTTCTGGTTGCGCAGTTAAAAAACCAGGACCCGACCAACCCGCTGCAAAACAATGAGTTGACTACCCAGTTAGCGCAAATCAGTACCGTAAGCGGCATTGAAAAATTGAATACCACGCTGGGATCGATCTCCGGACAGATCGATAGCAGCCAGTCGTTGCAGGCCAGTACTCTGATTGGCCATGGCGTCATGATCCCGGGAACCACCATTCTGACCGGTAAGGGTGCGGAAGAAGGGGCAACGACGACCACGACACCGTTTGGCGTTGAGCTGCAGCAACCGGCAGATAAGGTTACCGCAACCATTACCGATAAAGACGGCAAGGTGGTACGCACCATCGATATTGGCGGGTTGAAAGCGGGTGTGCATACCTTTACCTGGGACGGCACGATGACGGACGGCACGGATGCACCGAGCGGTTCGTATAACGTCTCGATTGCGGCCAGTAATGGCGGAACGCAGCTTGTGGCGCAGCCTCTACAGTTTGCGCTGGTGCAGGGTGTTATCCGCAGTAACGGCGGTAACACGCTGGATCTGGGCACCTATGGAACCACCACCCTCGACGAAGTACGGCAGATAATCTAAGCCTTCACACTTATCAGGAGTAAGTCATGGCCTTTTCACAAGCGGTCAGCGGTCTGAACGCTGCAGCGACCAACCTCGATGTCATTGGTAACAACATCGCCAACTCCGCCACCTACGGTTTTAAATCCGGTACGGCATCCTTTGCCGATATGTTCGCCGGTTCTAAAGTGGGTCTGGGCGTTAAAGTTGCGGGTATTACCCAGGACTTTACCGATGGAACCACCACCAACACTGGACGTGGGCTGGATGTGGCTATCAGCCAGAACGGTTTTTTCCGTATGGTTGACAGCAATGGTTCCGTTTTCTTCAGCCGTAACGGTCAGTTCAAACTCGATGAAAACCGCAACATCGTAAACATGCAGGGACTGAAACTGACGGGCTATCCGGCAACCGGTACGCCGCCGACCGTTCAGCAGGGTGCGAACCCAGGGCCGATCACGATCCCCAATACATTGATGGCGGCACAGGCAACCAGCAAGGCCTCAATGCAGATCAACCTGAACTCATCGGATAAAATAATTCCGGCAACGACAAAGTTCGATCCGAAAGATGCTGACAGCTATAACAAAAAAGGTCCTGTCACCGTTTATGACAGCCTGGGTAATGCCCACGAAGTTAACGCCTATTTTGTAAAGCAGGCTGATAACAAATGGGCTGTCTACACCATTGATAGCAGCGATCCTAAGGCTGCTGTGCCAACCGCACCGACGTCCACGCTGGAATTTGATGCCAATGGGGCGTTAATCGGCGGCGGTACATTCGATATCACTACCGCCGCGCTCAATGGCGCCCCCGCGGTCACCTTCGCAATGAGTTTCCAGAACTCCATGCAGCAGAACACCGGCGCAAACAACATTGTTGCCACTAATCAGGACGGGTATAAACCAGGCGATCTGGTGAGCTATCAGATTAACAATGACGGTACCGTAGTTGGTAACTACTCCAACGAACAGAAACAGGTTCTGGGACAGATCGTGCTGGCAAACTTTGCCAACAACGAAGGTCTGGCGTCTCAGGGCGATAACGTCTGGGCGGCAACTCAGGCCTCCGGTGTGGCGCTGCTGGGTACCGCGGGTACGGGTAACTTCGGCAAGCTGACCAACGGTGCGTTGGAAGCCTCTAACGTGGATTTGAGTAAAGAACTGGTGAATATGATCGTCGCTCAGCGTAACTATCAGTCGAATGCGCAGACCATCAAAACCCAGGATCAGATCCTTAACACACTGGTCAACCTGCGCTAAGCGCCTGACGGGATGGCTTAATGGATCACGCAATATATACCGCCATGGGCGCGGCCAGTCAGACGTTGAATCAACAAGCGGTGACGGCCAGCAACCTGGCAAATGCCTCCACACCGGGTTTTCGTGCTCAGCTCAACGCGCTGCGTGCGGTTCCCGTAGAAGGGCTTTCACTACCGACGCGTACGCTGGTAGTTGCTTCCACGCCTGGGGCCGATATGACGCCAGGCCAGATGGATTATACCTCCCGTCCGCTGGATGTGGCCTTGCAGCAGGATGGCTGGTTAGCTGTGCAGACCGCGGATGGCAGCGAAGGATACACCCGCAATGGCGCTATTCAGGTGAGTCCAACCGGTGAGCTGACTATTCAGGGACATCCGGTGATCGGCGAAGCTGGGCCGATAGCGGTACCGGAAGGGTCGGAAGTGACTATCGCCGCTGACGGAACGATTTCGGCGCTCAACCCAGGCGATCCCGCAAATACGGTGGCGCCAGTAGGACGTCTGAAGCTGGTTAAAGCGACGGGAAGTGAAGTGCAACGTGGTGATGACGGTATGTTCCGTCTGAATGCGGCAGCGCAGGCTACCCGCGGGCCGACACTGCAAGCCGACCCCAGCATCCGCGTGATGTCGGGCGTACTGGAAGGCAGTAACGTCAAACCCGTTGCGGCGATGAGCGATATGATTGCCAGCGCTCGCCGCTTCGAAATGCAGATGAAGATTATCAGTAGCGTGGATGATAACGCGGGCCGAGCCAACCAACTGCTGTCGATGAGTTAATACAGGACATTTTATGATCAATTCATTATGGATCGCCAAAACCGGCCTGGACGCGCAGCAAACCAACATGGATGTGATTGCCAACAACCTGGCAAACGTCAGTACGAATGGTTTTAAACGCCAGCGTGCGGTGTTTGAAGATCTGCTGTACCAGACAATTCGTCAACCGGGAGCTCAGTCTTCTGAACAGACAACGCTGCCGTCTGGTTTGCAGATTGGTACTGGTGTGCGTCCGGTTGCGACCGAACGTTTGCACAGCCAGGGTAATCTGTCACAGACCAATAACAGTAAAGATGTGGCGATTAAAGGCCAGGGTTTTTTCCAGGTCATGTTACCGGATGGGACGTCAGCTTATACACGTGATGGCTCTTTCCAGGTGGATCAGAACGGTCAGTTGGTCACGGCGGGTGGTTTTCAGGTACAGCCTGCAATCACTATCCCGGCTAACTCGCTGAGTATCACCATCGGACGAGACGGTATTGTCAGTGTGACTCAGCAGGGCCAGGCTGCGCCTGTTCAGGTGGGGCAGCTCAACCTGACGACCTTCATGAATGACACCGGTCTGGAAAGCATTGGTGAGAATTTGTACACCGAAACGCAATCGTCCGGTGCACCGAACGAAAGCACGCCAGGGTTGAACGGCGCGGGCCTGTTGTACCAGGGCTATGTGGAAACCTCTAACGTCAACGTGGCGGAAGAACTGGTCAACATGATCCAGGTTCAACGTGCTTATGAAATCAACAGTAAAGCGGTATCGACCACCGATCAGATGCTGCAGAAACTGACGCAACTCTAAAGTGACGTCCGGTGGGGTGAAAGCCTCACCGGCGCACTGATTTTGAAGATGAAGGCAATGCGAAAATACGCGCTTCACCCATACCCGATTTTGGCCCTGCTGGTGGTTTCACTGACAGGATGTGCCTGGATACCGGCCACTCCGCTCGTGCAGGGCGCGACGACTGCCCAGCCCGTTCCAGGCCCGACGCCGGTGGCGAATGGATCAATATTTCAGTCTGCGCAGCCGATTAATTATGGCTACCAGCCGTTATTTGAAGACCGCCGTCCGCGCAATATTGGCGATACACTGACTATCGTATTGCAGGAAAACGTCAGTGCGAGCAAAAGCTCCTCGGCGAATGCCAGTCGTGATGGCAAAACTAACTTTGGTTTTGACACGGTACCCCGTTACCTGCAGGGGCTGTTTGGCAACGAGCGTGCCGACGTAGAGGCTTCTGGCGGCAACTCGTTTAACGGTAAAGGCGGCGCGAACGCCAGAAACACCTTCAGTGGTACGTTGACCGTGACGGTTGATCAGGTACTGGTGAATGGCAATTTACATGTCGTGGGTGAAAAACAGATCGCCATTAACCAGGGCACTGAATTCATTCGCTTCTCTGGAGTTGTTAACCCGCGCACCATTAGCGGCAGCAACTCTGTACCGTCAACGCAGGTTGCGGATGCGCGTATTGAATATGTCGGTAACGGCTATATCAATGAAGCGCAGAATATGGGCTGGTTGCAGCGTTTCTTCCTTAATTTATCGCCGATGTAAGCGAGGTATCCAGTGTTTAAAACTCTTGTTGGAATGGTCCTGGTCCTGGCTACCACCTTTGCGCATGCCGATCGCATTCGTGATCTGACCAGTGTTCAGGGAGTGCGTGAAAACTCGCTGATAGGCTACGGGCTGGTGGTGGGGCTGGACGGTACGGGTGACCAGACTACCCAGACACCGTTTACCACGCAAACGCTGAATAACATGCTCTCTCAGCTGGGGATCACCGTGCCGACGGGCACCAATATGCAGTTGAAAAACGTGGCGGCGGTGATGGTGACTGCGTCATTCCCGGCGTTTGGCCGTCAGGGACAAACCATCGATGTGGTGGTCTCTTCAATGGGGAACGCCAAAAGCCTGCGTGGCGGGACGTTGCTGATGACGCCGCTGAAAGGGGTCGATAGCCAGGTATATGCGTTGGCGCAGGGGAATATTCTGGTCGGTGGTGCAGGTGCCGCAGCGGGTGGAAGTAGTGTCCAGGTGAACCAGCTCAATGGTGGACGTATCACCAACGGTGCCATTATTGAACGCGAGTTGCCTACCCAGTTTGGGGGTGGTAATACCATTAATCTGCAGCTGAATAATGAAGATTTCACCATGGCACAGCAGATAACCGACACCATTAACCGTTCTCGCGGATTTGGCAGTGCGACTGCGCTGGATGCACGCACTATCCAGGTACGTGTCCCGAGTGGTAATAGCTCGCAGGTACGTTTCCTCGCGGATATCCAGAATATGGAAGTGAACGTCACACCGCAGGACGCGAAGGTGATTATTAACTCCCGTACGGGATCGGTGGTAATGAACCGTGAAGTGACGCTGGATAGTTGCGCTGTAGCACAAGGCAACCTGTCGATTACGGTTAACCGCCAGGCGAATGTCAGCCAGCCGGATACGCCGTTTGGTGGTGGACAAACCGTGGTGACGCCACAAACGCAGATTGATCTGCGCCAGAGCGGTGGTTCGTTGCAGAGCGTTCGTTCCAGTGCCAACCTGAACAACGTCGTACGAGCATTGAATGCGCTGGGGGCAACACCGATGGATCTGATGTCTATCCTGCAGTCCATGCAAAGTGCAGGTTGTCTGCGCGCCAAACTGGAAATCATCTGATGATTGGTGATAGCAAACTGCTGACCAGCGCAGCCTGGGATGCACAATCACTGAACGAACTGAAAGCGAAAGCGGGTCAGGACCCGGCGGCCAATATCCGCCCGGTCGCCCGCCAGGTTGAAGGGATGTTCGTGCAGATGATGTTGAAAAGCATGCGCGAGGCGCTACCCAAAGACGGTGTGTTTAGCAGCGACTCCACGCGTTTATACACCAGCATGTATGACCAACAGATCGCCCAGCAGATGACGGCAGGAAAAGGACTGGGACTGGCAGAAATGATGGTCAAGCAGATGACGCAAGGTCAGGGGCAACCTGCGGATGATGCGCCGCAGGTGCCGATGAAGTTCTCGCTGGAAACGGTGACCAGCTATCAAAATCAGACGCTGACGCAACTGGTGCGTAAAGCGATGCCCAGAACCACAGAAAGCAATGATGAGCCGCTGTCGGGTGACAGCAAAGACTTCCTCGCTCAACTTTCGTTGCCAGCAAAACTGGCCAGTCAACAGAGTGGGGTTCCTCATCATCTGATTCTGGCGCAGGCTGCGCTGGAGTCCGGGTGGGGGCAACGACAAATTCGACGGGAGAACGGCGAGCCGAGCTTTAACATTTTTGGGGTAAAAGCCTCGGGAAGCTGGAAAGGGCCGACCACTGAAATCACCACCACCGAATACGAAAACGGTGAGGCGAAAAAAGTGAAAGCGAAATTCCGTGTTTATAGCTCCTATCTTGAAGCACTGTCGGATTATGTCGGTCTGATATCTCGCAATCCGCGTTACGCCGCGGTGACCGGTGCTGCGACCGCTGAGCAGGGTGCCCAGGCATTGCAGAATGCCGGTTACGCCACTGACCCTAACTATGCGCGTAAATTAACCAGCATGATCCAGCAGCTAAAATCGATGAGCGAAAAGGTGAGTAAAACCTACAGCACGAATCTCGATAATCTCTTTTAAATAGCTCAAGTCTGCTGACCTGCTGCCGATAATACCGAGTATTGAAGGATTACAAGGAACCTCCATGTCCAGCTTGATTAATAACGCGATGAGTGGACTCAGCGCAGCGCAGGCCGCGTTGAACACTGCCAGTAATAACATCTCCAGCTATAACGTTGCCGGATATACCCGACAAACGACAATTATGGCGCAAGCGAACAGCACGCTGGGTGCGGGGGGCTGGGTCGGCAATGGTGTTTATGTTTCTGGCGTACAGCGTGAGTATGACTCATTTATCACTAATCAGTTACGTGCGGCGCAGAACCAGAGCAGCGGTCTGACGACACGTTATGAGCAAATGTCAAAAATCGACAACCTGCTCGCCAGCAAAACCAGTTCGATCTCAACGTCGATGCAGGGTTTCTTTACCAGTCTGCAGACGTTGGTGAGTAACGCAGAAGATCCGGCGGCACGTCAGGCACTTATCGGTAAAGCTGATGGCTTAGTCAATCAGTTCAGAACGACGGACCAATATCTGCGCGATCAGGATAAGCAGGTCAATATTGCGATTAAAGCCAGCGTCGATCAAATCAACAACTATTCGAAGCAAATTGCCAGCCTTAACGACCAAATCTCCCGTTTGACGGGCGTTGGCGCGGGTGCATCACCTAACGATCTGCTCGATCAGCGCGATCAACTGGTGAGTGAGCTGAACAAGATTGTCGGCGTGGAAGTCAGTATTCAGGACGGCGGCACCTATAACGTGACCATGGCGAATGGCTATTCGCTGGTGCAAGGCAGCAATGCTCGCCAACTGGCCGCTGTACCTTCCAGCGATGATCCCTCTCGCACGACTGTCGCTTATGTTGACGGTGTGGCCGGAGAAGTTGCCATCCCGGAAAAGTTGATCACGACCGGTTCGCTGGGCGGGCTGTTGACGTTCCGTTCGCAGGAACTCGACCAAACGCGTAATACCCTTGGTCAGTTGGCTCTCGCTTTTGCTGATGCGTTTAACACGCAGCACAAAGAAGGTTTTGATGCCAACGGCGACCCGGGCAAAAACTTTTTCGATATTGGTGGCCCGGCAGTCCTTAGCAATACGAAGAATAAAGGGACCGGTGCGCTTGATGTAAAAATGACGGATAGCTCGTCGGTACAAGCCACAGACTATAAAATTACGTTTGATGGTACTGACTGGCAGGTGACCCGTCTGGCTGACAATACCAGCTTTAAGCCGACGGTCACTGGCGGAAAAATGTCGTTTGATGGGCTGGAAATCACCGTCAAAAATGGTGCGGTGGCAAATGACAGCTTTACGGTGAAACCCGTGGGGGACGCCATTATTAATATGAAAGTGGCGGTGACCGATGAGTCGAAAATCGCCATGGCTGAAGTGTCCAAAAATGACGCTGATCCCAATGTTGATAAAGGAAAAAGCGATAACCGTAACGGCCAGAAACTGCTGGATCTGCAAACCAAGGCAACCATCGGGAATAAAACCTTTAACGATGCTTACGCTACGCTGGTGAGCGATGTCGGCAACAAAACGGCGACCTTAAAAACCAGCAGCACCACGCAAAACAATGTGGTCACGCAGCTTTCAAATCAGCAACAGTCTATTTCCGGGGTTAACCTCGACGAAGAGTACGGGAATTTGCAGCGTTATCAGCAGTATTACCTGGCCAACGCTCAGGTGCTGCAAACGGCGAATTCGCTCTTTGATGCACTGCTGAATATTCGCTAAGGGAGAGGAACTCAATGCGTATCAGTACTCAGATGATGTACCAGCAGAACATGCGCGGCATCACCAACTCTCAGGCTGAATGGATGAAATTTGGCGAGCAGATGTCAACGGGGAAACGCGTGAACAACCCGTCTGACGATCCGATTGCCGCATCACAGGCCGTGGTCCTTTCGCAGGCTCAGGCACAGAACACGCAATATACGCTGGCACGCTCGTTTGCAACGCAAAAAGTCTCGCTGGAAGAGAACGTATTGAGCCAGGTGACGACGGCAATTCAGGCTGCGCAGGAAAAAATTGTTTATGCCGGGAACGGAACGTTAAGCGATGACGACCGTGCATCGCTGGCCACCGATCTGCAGGGGATTCGCGATCAGCTGATGAACCTGGCAAATAGTACCGACGGTAATGGTCGCTATATTTTCGGTGGATATAAAACTGAATCGGCACCGTTTGCCCAGGCAGATGGCGCTTACAGTGGCGGTACAACAAACGTTACCCAACAGGTCGATGCTTCGCGCACTATGGTTATTGGTCATACTGGGGATAAGGTGTTTGCCAACGTCACCAGCAATGCCGTGCCGGAACCGGGTGGCGGTACTCAGGAAAAGAACCTGTTTAAAATGCTGGATACTGCTATTGATGCGCTCAAAACCCCTATTGAGGGTGATGACGTGGCAAAAGCTACCGCCGCTGCTGCCATTGATAAAACCAACCGTGGTTTAAAGAATTCACTCAATAATGTGTTGAGCGTCCGTGCAGAACTAGGTACGCAGCTTAGTGAATTAAGCTCGCTTGATTCACTGGGTGCCGATCGCGCATTAGGCCAAACCCAGCAGATGAGCAATCTGGTTGACGTTGACTGGAATGCGGCGATTTCTTCGTATGTTATGCAGCAGGCTGCGCTACAGGCATCGTATAAAACGTTTACCGATATGCAGGGAATGTCACTGTTCCAGCTCAACCGGTAACGACCCTTTTTGAAACATATCATGAAACTGGATATGTTTGTCTGCCCGCTCCACATACACCCCGGAGCGGGCATTTTTTTAGGCTGCAGTTGTCTGGCTAACAGGCAATTTACCGGTCAGTCTAATTACCAGTGCAACAACACCGCAGAAAGTGGCCAGCATCACCACGCCTTCCCAGTTTGCCAGCGCATAGACCTGACTTCCGAGTACGGAACCCAGCGCCATGCCGATAAACACCATGGTAAATAGCAACGCATTCAGACGACCTCTTGCCTGAGGCTCCAGGCTATAAACCAGGTTTTGGTGGGCGACCAGGCTGGATTGCAGCCCGAGATCAAAGCCTATCGCCGACAGGGCAATCAGCAGCCACTGCCCCTGTATTGGCAGGGCTGGAAGCAAGAACATAAGTGCAAAAGAAAGCGTGACTAACAGCGCACCCAACTGTGTTACCCGTCCGGCACCTACTTTATCTGCCAGATGACCTGCCATTGGGGCTGCCAGCGCTCCGGCTGCCCCTGCAATACCAAATGCTCCCGCCATCGCACTGCCCATGTGGTAATGTTCAGAGAGCATAACCGCCAGTGTTGACCAGAAGGCACTGAAGGCAACAGACAGGAAACCCTGTGCCCACGCCGCCCGGCGCAGTGGAGGATAACGTCGCCACAGTTGCGCCATGGACAGCATTAATGCCGGATAACTCAGCGTGGAATGGACCGCAAAGCGGGGCAGCATTTTCCACATCAGCACGGTAATCACGGCAATACTGACGGCGGCAAGTTGATACATTTCCCGCCAGCCATAGGCTTCACCTACCAGCCCGCTGATGGTCCGTGAGAGTAAGATCCCCAGCAGAAGACCTGTCATGACGGTACCCACCGTTTTTCCCTGTTTGCCTTCAGGCGCCAGGATGGCTGCGGCCGGCACGATATCCTGAGCCATGGTCGCTGCCATTCCCATCATTAAGCTAACCAGCAGTAGCGAATGTAGCTGCCCGGTAAAACTGCAGGCCAACAGCAGTGCGGCAAGAGAGACGCTTTTTAGCAGGATTAATGTCCGACGGTCATAACGGTCGCCCAACGGCAACAAAAATAAAATGCCCAGTGCGTATCCTGCCTGGGTGAGCGTTGGCACCAGACCCATGCCGGTGATGCTTAAGGCCAGGTCCTGGCCCATTAATGGTAAAAGAGGCTGGGCATAATAGATTGCTGCAACGCTGAACCCAGCGCCCAGTGCCAGAACAAAAATAACCCAACGGGAAAGTGCGGTGTGTGTGTTCACAAATGATTCCTCAATCACGGGATGTGCGGCTATTTTTATCCTTCAACCGGTGGCACGGTAGCGAGCGCAGTGGTAAAACAGTTATACGCTACACGTATGAATAATGACTAAATGATAAAAACTGAACGTATAGATAGGGTGGAGTTGATGCGCACGTTTGTGCGCATCGTTGAGGCTGGTTCGCTTTCAGCGGCGGCAAAGCAAATGGGCACCACTCAGGCAACCGTCAGTCGACGACTGCAATCCCTTGAGACGCTGTTGGGCGTTAAGCTGATTATGCGTACCACCCATGCAATGAAACTGACTGATGATGGTGAACGGGGGTATCAGCACGCCAAACACATTATCGACGCCTGGCTGGCGCTGGAGGACGGGTTGAACGTCACGGAGGATGAGCCAGTGGGGACGTTGCGGGTTCGGGCACCGCATGCGTTCGGCCAACAGCAACTCCTTGAACCGCTTCTGCAATTCCTTTCCCGCTATCCACAGTTATCCGTTGAGTGGATGCTGAATGATAAGACCGTTGATTTTCTCAGCGACAATATCGACTGCGCTATCCGGGTTGGGGCTGAGGTCGATCCGGCAACGGTTTCGGTATTGTTAGCTGAAGTCCCGCGAAGTATGGTGGCAAGTCCCGAGCTTCTCGCGCAATTTGGGATTTTGACTCACCCTGAACAGTTATCGGCGCTGCCCTGGATCGCGGTAAATACATTTTATCAGCACAACGTGTCGTTACTTCACCACAGGCGTAAAGAAGCTATCACGCTGAATATTTCTCCCAGATTAAGTACCGACAGTATTTACGTCGCCAGAAATGCTGCACTTGCGGGGCTGGGGATTACCCTTGTCTCAAGCTGGATGGTTGAAGACGATATCGCCTGTGGAAGATTGATTACGCTATTACCTGACTGGCATGCGGCGTCATTGCCTGTGCATTTGGTTTATCCCTGGGCTCGTTATTACCCAACCCGCTTGCGCAAATTTCTGGCATTAATGAAAGAGGTTATGCCACAGGTAACGGGGATGAGGGGCGTTCACGACGTATAAAAAAAGCCGACCCAGAGGTCGGCTTTTTCATTGCTTATGATTTACTCAACAGGCTGCGGGCGTGTTGCTGGCGCGGTTGCCTGATGGCTGGCACTGTGTCCGCCTGCCGCACCTTTACCCTCAAAGGCAAAAGCAGGACGCTGCCAGTCGCTATGACGCGGCGCTTCTGGTACATATTCCGGTGCTGGTGCACGAGTCATCGGTGCGGTCGCATGGCTGTGAATCAGTTCTGCGTCCACACTGGCTGTCGCAACTTCGGCCACTGTGGCTGGCGCTACGGCACTAATCACATCTTTCGGTGCTTCAACAATGGGGGCCGTCTCAACAACTGGCGCAACCTCGATAACCTCTTCAACCACTTCTGGCTGGGAAGCCACGGTTTCAACAGGCTCTTCGGCTACTGCTTTTTGTGCAACTTCAGCAACAGGCTCAGCTTGTGCGGCAATCTCTTCGGCAACAGGTGCATCAGCGACGGCGATAATCTGCGGTTGTTCAGCAACCGGAGCGGCAATCACTTCCGGATGTGCTGTTTCAGCCACAACAGTCTGCGTTTCCTCTACGCTAACATCAGGCTGCACGACGTTTTCCTGTACAGGGACATCCGCAATGTGCTCAACGACAGCAGCAGCGACTTGAGGCTCTACTGCCACAGGCGTGTTTTGTTCCTGATCCAGTTTCTGTTCGCGCTGTTCTTCAACCTGCATGTCCTGAGTACGGGCAACAGGGTAGCTAATCCAGACTTTGCCGGATGCTAATTCAGGAGAAGCACAGGCGACCGTTAACGGCATCGGCGACTGAACCGGATAACGTTCGTCACGATAGCGACGACGACGCTGCCCGCTTACACGCAGATGGCGAGGAGAACGACGCGAGCGACGAGGCATACCGTTGTTATCTCGTGCTTCGTTGTTGTCTTCTTGCTCTGGTGCAACGACTGCTGGTAAATCGACTTTAGCCAGTTCGGTACGTTGAACCGGAGCGGGCTGTTCAACAGGTTGAGCAACGGCGGTTTCAGCAACAATAGCTGCAGTGGCCACTTCGGCTTCAACCGGCGCACTGTCGGTGAATCGAACTTTCTGATTCAACTGACGCTGTTTACGACGAGTCTGCGGCTGACGCACGCGTTCTTCCTGCTCGGAATCCTGTGCAGGCTGTTCAGCCAGGTTCAGCTCTTTAACTTCCTGCTGCGCCTGACGCTTATCATCGTTGCGACGGCGGTTGCGCTCGCGACGTGGAGCCTGCTGCTCGTCGCCGGATTTCGCTTTATCTGCAACATCGCTGGATTGCTGGCGGTTGTCACGAGTTTCAGCATTCTGCTGTTGCGCCTGACGACGGTTACGACGATTTTCATCGCGGTTTTCGCCATTTTCAGAACGTTCGTTGCGGTTGTCACGATCGCCACGGTTGTCGCGGTTATCACGGCGTTCGTTGCGGTCGCGACGATTGTTTTGGCGCGGCTTACGACGATCCTGCTGGCGTTCAGTCTTTTCTTCGGCTTTCGGTGCAGGTTGCTCCACTGGTTTCACTTCTTCGCTGCCACTAAAGATAGACTTCAGCGCGCCGAAGAAACGGCTAATCAAACCAGGCTGTGCGGCTGTTGCGGCAGTTGTTGCGGCAACTTTTGGCGCAACGGAAGGTTTAGCAACAGGTTCTTGTAGCGCCGGGGCAGGCGGAACATCAGGCATCGCAAACGTTGCAAGTGCCGGTTGCTCAGGTTGCTTACGCTCGACGTATTCTTCTTCCGTCGGTAATGCCATTGCTTCTTCGTGCAGTTTCGGCAGCAGATAGCTCAGGGTTGGCGTCTCTTCCCCTTTGCGTACACGCAGTACGGAATAGTGCGGCGTTTCCATCTGATCGTTTGGCACGATCACACAGCGCACACCATTCTGACGCGTCTCAATGGCATTGACTGCAGTACGTTTTTCGTTGAGCAGATAAGACGCAATGGGTACCGGGACGATCGCGTGAACTTCCTGGGTATTCTCTTTCAGCGCTTCTTCTTCGATCAGACGCAGAATGGAGAGCGACAGCGATTCGTTGTCACGCACGGTACCGGTGCCGGAGCAACGCGGGCAGACGTGGTGACTGGATTCACCCAGGGACGGGCTCAGACGCTGACGGGACATTTCCAGCAGACCGAAGCGAGAAATATGGCTGATCTGAATACGCGCTCTGTCTTGGCGAACGGCTTCACGCAGACGGTTTTCTACCGCACGCTGGTGGCGAACCGGGGTCATATCGATAAAGTCGATGACGATCAGGCCGCCAAGGTCACGCAGACGCAACTGACGTGCAATTTCATCGGCAGCTTCGAGGTTGGTGTTAAACGCCGTTTCTTCAATATCACCGCCGCGGGTTGCGCGTGCGGAGTTGATATCGATAGCAGTCAGCGCTTCAGTGCTGTCGATAACGATTGACCCGCCGGAAGGCAGACGCACTTCACGTTGGAAGGCAGATTCAATCTGGGATTCAATTTGGTAGTGGCTGAATAGCGGGATTTCGCCAGTGTACAGTTTGATTTTGCTGCTGAAATCAGGACGGCCCAGCGCGGCGATGTGCTGACGCGCCATCTCCATCACTTTCGGGTTATCGATAAGGATTTCACCAATATCCTGACGTAAATAGTCACGGAAAGCACGAACGATGACGTTGCTTTCCTGGTGGATCAGGAACGGAGCAGGGCGGCTTTCAGCCGCTTTTTGAATGGCTTCCCAGTGTTTCAGACGGAAGCTCAGGTCCCACTGCAGCGCCTCGGCGGATTTGCCGACACCCGCGGTACGTACGATAAGCCCCATGCCATCAGGCAGTTCAAGGCTTGCCAGCGCTTCTTTTAATTCGGTACGGTCGTCGCCTTCAATGCGACGAGAGATGCCGCCCGCACGCGGGTTGTTTGGCATCAAAACGAGATAGCTGCCTGCCAGACTGATAAAGGTTGTCAGTGCTGCGCCTTTATTTCCGCGCTCTTCTTTATCTATCTGAACGATAACTTCCTGACCTTCACGCAACACATCTTTAATGTTGGGACGGCCATGGGAACTGTAGTTTGCAGGAAAATATTCGCGGGCAATTTCTTTTAACGGGAGGAAACCGTGACGTTCAGCGCCGTAATCAACGAAAGCAGCTTCCAGACTCGGTTCAATACGGGTAATTTTACCTTTATAGATGTTGGCTTTTTTCTGCTCGTGTCCAGGACTTTCGATATCCAGATCGTACAGACGTTGCCCATCTACAAGGGCGACACGCAACTCTTCCTGCTGAGTCGCGTTAATTAACATTCTTTTCATCGTAACTTACTCATTATTCTTACATTGACGACTAAGCTGCGGGCAGAGAAATGCCTTTCCGGGTGTGAACCGATGGCCTCGTGTCTATTCGCGTCGCCAACCTCACGGTTATCGTCAGCTCAAAGAGGCGCAGAGTGTCGGTTGCCTGTATTTCATACGGAAACACAGCGCAATTATCAGGGGAACAGTCTGGGTATTACTCTCCAGAGAAGCTTCCATTGTGCTTGTCGTCTTTCACGCTGTTGGTGCGTTGGCTTCATCTTCTCACCCCAGCTACTTACGGGAGTAAGCTGCTGGGAATTCCAGACTTGCCGCCTTCCTACAACGCGAAATCCATAGAGCACTTACCGGTAAGGACTGCAACCCGCAGCCCGCTAACTGCCTGAAAGATCAATACGTCTTACGCCATTGCTGCGTTGATGATCGGTCGGGCAAAATTGGGTCATTCCGGAAAAGTTCTTGTTTTAACAAGATTCAACACGGAAACAAGCTCATTATTCCACTGCTAACCTTGTTATAGCAAGATGACTTTTGCCATTTATCACCCGGTTACTCACAGTTTTTACACTTCCGCCTGGTGATTGCTTTAATAACCACCAAATCGGTTATGTCAAACTTAAGTAATAGGGTATAGCAGTTAATATAAGCATAGAAAAATGTGTGGCGCGAATCTTGATGGCTATTTAAAATCGGCCCCCATGAAAACAGAGACTCCAGCCGTAAAAATAGTTGCCATTACTGCCGATGAAGCAGGGCAACGCATCGACAACTTTTTGCGCACCCAGCTCAAAGGCGTGCCGAAAAGTATGATTTATCGCATTTTGCGTAAAGGCGAAGTGCGGGTGAATAAAAAACGCATCAAACCCGAGTACAAACTCGAAGACGGGGATATTGTGCGTATTCCGCCTGTGCGTGTCGCTGAGCGTGAAGAAGAAGCGATTTCTCCGAATTTGCAGAAGGTCGCTGCGCTGACTGATGTCATTTTGTATGAAGATGACCATATTCTGGTGCTTAACAAACCTTCTGGCACTGCCGTTCATGGTGGCAGCGGATTAAGCTTTGGGGTGATCGAAGGTTTACGCGCCTTACGTCCGGAAGCGCGTTTCCTTGAACTGGTGCATCGTTTGGACCGTGATACCTCCGGTGTGTTGCTGGTCGCCAAAAAGCGCTCGGCGCTGCGTTCACTGCATGAACAATTGCGTGAAAAAGGGATGCAAAAAGACTACCTGGCGCTGGTAAGGGGTCAGTGGCAATCGCATGTCAAAACTGTGCAGGCACCTTTGCTAAAGAACATTCTGCAAAGCGGTGAGCGTATCGTGCGGGTGAATCAGGAAGGGAAACCGTCGGAAACCCGTTTTAAAGTGGAAGAGCGCTATGCGTTTGCCACGCTGGTACGCTGTAGCCCGGTAACCGGTCGTACTCACCAGATCCGTGTTCATACGCAATTTGCCGGGCATCCGATTGCTTTTGATGACCGCTATGGTGACCGTGAGTTTGATAAGCAACTGGCGGGTACGGGGTTGAACCGGCTGTTCCTGCATGCTGCTGCGCTGAAGTTTACTCATCCCGGTACGGGTGAGGTTATGCGTATTGAAGCGCCGATGGATAATCAGCTGAAACGCTGCCTTGAGGTATTGCGCAGCAAAGCCTGATACGCGTTGCTTATCAGGCCTACAACCGCGCAATGCGCCGTAGGCCTGATAAGACGCACCGCGTCGCCATCAGGCAGATTAACTAGGCTTTTAACGGGTTCATGTCTTCCCGGCGCAGCATCTGACACAACGCGATCAGCGGCAAGCCAATCAGTGTGTTAGGGTCGCGGCCCTCCAGACGCTCAAAGAGCGCTATACCTAATCCTTCACTTTTAAAGCTACCTGCGCAATGTAACGGGCGTTCTTTACGCACGTAATCTTCAATTTCCATTTCACTTAAATGGCGGAAATGGACGTCGAACGGTTCAACTTCGGTTTGTAGATGACCGTTAGCTGAATTATAAAGCGCCAGTCCTGTGTAAAAAGTGACAATATTTCCACTGGCTTTGGTTAATTGTCGTCTGGCATTTTCTTCTGTTAATGGCTTACCGGTTATTTCGCCATCAAGAACACAAATTTGATCAGACCCGATTATCAAATGTGATGGAAACCGATGGGCAAGGGATTGCGCTTTTTCCTGTGCCAGGCGTAACACTAAATGCCGAGGTGTTTCGCCAGGTAAGGGGGTTTCATCAACCTCTGGGGCTGCGCATTCAAACGGGATGGCCAATTTTTCGAGCAAAGCGCGACGCCAGGGAGAGGTGGACGCAAGAATAAGTTGAGGCATATTTTTTCCCCCGCATATAGCGTAATGATGAGAGCCATTTTAAACTATGGACTTCGTCCTTCAAGCTGGCTGCGATGGCTTGTCGTGATCGATTTTAAGTCGATGACCCGCAATGTGTGCGAATTATTGGCAAAAGGCAACCACAGGCTGCCTTTTTCTTTGACTATATGACGTTACAAAGTTAATATGCGCGCCCTATGCAAAAGGTAAAATTACCCCTGACTCTTGATCCGGTTCGTACGGCTCAAAAACGCCTCGATTATGAAGGTATCTATACTTCTGATCTGGTTGAGCGCGTCGCCGATTCTGTAGTCAGTGTGGACAGTGATGTGGAATGCTCCATGTCGTTCGCTATCGATAACCAGCGCCTTGCCGTTATAACCGGTGATGCGAAGGTTTCGGTCACGCTCGAGTGTCAGCGTTGCGGGAAACCGTTCCCACTTCATGTTCACACAACATATTGTTTTAGTCCTGTCCGTTCTGACGAGCAGGCTGAAGCACTCCCGGAAGCGTATGAGCCGATTGAGGTAAACGAATTCGGTGAAATCGATCTGCTTGCAATGGTTGAAGATGAGATTATCCTCTCCTTGCCGGTAGTTCCGGTGCATGATTCTGAACACTGTGAAGTGTCCGAGGCGGACATGGTCTTTGGCGAATTGCCTGATGAAGCGCAAAAACCAAACCCATTTGCCGTATTAGCCAGCTTAAAGCGTAAGTAATTGAGGAGTAAGGTCCATGGCCGTACAACAGAATAAACCAACCCGTTCCAAACGTGGCATGCGTCGTTCTCATGACGCTCTGACCGCAGTCACCAGCCTGTCTGTAGACAAAACTTCTGGTGAACAACACCTGCGTCACCACATCACTGCCGACGGTTTCTACCGTGGCCGTAAGGTAATCGCTAAGTAATCACGCATGGCTCAATGGATTTCCCACTTCGGTGAGAAAGACAGAGAGCACACGCGTGATGAAGCTTAGTGAGGCTTTCCCCGGGTAACTGGGGAAATACCTAACCGGGCAGCGACGATACCTTGACACGTCTAACCCTGGCGTTAGATGTCATGGGGGGAGATTTTGGCCCTACCGTGACAGTGCCTGCAGCATTGCAGGCACTGAATTCTAATTTGCAACTCACTCTTCTTTTAGTCGGGGATCCCGATACAATCACGCCATTACTTGCCAAAGCTGACTTCGAACAACGTTCACGTCTGCAGATTATCCCTGCTCAGTCAGTTATTGCCAGTGATGCCCGGCCCTCGCAAGCAATCCGCGCCAGTCGTGGAAGCTCAATGCGTGTCGCCCTGGAGCTCGTGAAAGAAGGTCGAGCGCAAGCCTGTGTCAGCGCTGGTAATACGGGCGCACTAATGGGGCTTGCGAAACTCTTGCTCAAACCCCTTGAGGGTATTGAGCGTCCTGCGCTGGTCACGGTTTTACCGCATCAGCAAAAGGGCAAAACGGTGGTACTGGACTTGGGTGCCAACGTGGATTGCGACAGTACGATGTTGGTGCAATTTGCCGTCATGGGTTCCGTGTTGGCAGAAGAGGTGGTTGGGATTGCCAATCCTCGCGTTGCGTTACTCAATATCGGTGAAGAAGAAACTAAGGGTCTCGACAGTATTCGGGATGCTTCTGCTGTGCTAAAAACAATCCCTTCCATTAATTATATCGGCTATCTTGAAGCCAATGAGTTGCTGACTGGCAAAACTGATGTGTTGGTCTGCGACGGCTTTACAGGTAATGTCACATTAAAGACGATGGAAGGTGTTGTCAGAATGTTCCTTTCACTGCTGAAATCTCAGGGTGAGGGCAAAAAACGGTCGTGGTGGCTGCTGTTATTAAAACGTTGGTTACAAAAAAGCCTGACAAGGCGATTTAGTCACCTCAACCCCGACCAGTATAATGGCGCCTGTCTGTTAGGATTGCGCGGCACGGTGATTAAGAGTCATGGTGCTGCCAATCAGCGAGCATTTGAAGTCGCGATTGAACAGGCAGTGCAGGCGGTGCAGCGACAAGTTCCTCAGCGAATTGCCGCTCGCCTGGAATCTGTATACCCAGCTGGATTCGAACTGCTGGACGGTGGCGAAAGTATCAACTCACGAGTGCACAGGTAACAGTGCCGGCTGAGGGTGCTGTCAACGTACCAGTGATTTGCTCGTGGCGGTATATAACCAAAAAGTGACTGAGCGTACATGTATACGAAGATTATTGGTACTGGCAGCTATCTGCCTGAACAAGTGCGTACTAACGCCGATTTGGAAAAAATGGTCGAGACGTCTGATGAGTGGATCGTCACTCGTACAGGTATCCGCGAGCGCCATATTGCTGGGCCAAATGAAACAGTTGCGACGATGGGCTTTGCTGCCGCTAACCGTGCACTTGAAATGGCTGGCATCGACAAAGAGCAAATTGGTCTGATTGTGGTTGCTACCACGTCATCAACCCACGCATTTCCAAGCGCGGCGTGCCAGATCCAAAGTATGCTGGGGATCAAAGGCTGTCCAGCGTTTGATGTTGCAGCAGCCTGTGCTGGTTTTACCTATGCACTTAGCGTTGCCGATCAGTATGTAAAATCTGGCGCGGTCAAACATGCGCTGGTTGTCGGATCGGATGTGCTGGCGCGCACGTGTGATCCAACCGATCGCGGGACAATCATTATTTTTGGTGATGGCGCCGGTGCGGTTGTACTGAGCGCATCAGAAGAGCCGGGTATTATCTCCACCCATCTGCATGCTGATGGTAGCTATGGCGAACTGCTGACGCTGCCAAATGCCGATCGCGTGAATCCGGAAAACCCGATTCACCTGACGATGGCGGGTAACGAAGTATTTAAAGTTGCGGTTACCGAACTTGCTCATATCGTTGATGAAACGCTGGAAGCAAATAATCTCGACCGTTCTGCGCTGGACTGGCTGGTGCCACATCAGGCAAACCTTCGCATTATCAGCGCGACAGCGAAAAAGCTGGGTATGTCGATGGATAATGTCGTCGTCACGCTGGACAGACACGGCAATACGTCAGCTGCTTCCGTACCGTGCGCGTTGGACGAAGCCGTCCGCGACGGGCGAATTAAAGCAGGGCAGTTGGTATTGCTTGAAGCCTTCGGAGGTGGATTCACCTGGGGCTCCGCGCTGGTTCGTTTCTAGTATAAGGATTTTAACATGACGCAATTTGCATTTGTGTTCCCAGGTCAGGGTTCTCAAACCGTTGGAATGTTGTCGGATATGGCAGCAAGCTACCCAATTGTTGAAGAAACTTTTGCTGAAGCTTCAGCGGCGCTGGGCTATGATCTTTGGGCTCTGACTCAACAAGGTCCGGCAGAAGAACTGAATAAAACCTGGCAGACGCAGCCAGCACTGTTGACGGCATCTGTCGCGTTGTATCGCGTATGGCAGCAGCAGGGTGGTAAAACGCCTGCGCTGATGGCGGGTCACAGTCTGGGTGAATACTCTGCGCTGGTGTGTGCAGGTGTTATCAATTTTGCTGATGCCGTGCGCCTGGTTGAACTGCGCGGCAAATTTATGCAGGAAGCTGTTCCGGAAGGCACAGGTGGCATGTCTGCTATCATCGGTCTGGATGATGCCGCTATCGCGAAAGCGTGCGAAGAGTCTGCTGAAGGTCAGGTGGTTTCACCGGTAAACTTTAACTCACCGGGTCAGGTAGTTATCGCTGGGCACAAAGAAGCTGTAGAGCGTGCAGGCGTGGCCTGTAAAGCTGCTGGTGCTAAGCGTGCGTTACCGCTGCCAGTGAGTGTTCCATCTCACTGCGCGCTAATGAAGCCTGCAGCCGAGAAACTGGCTATTGAACTGCAGAAAATTACCTTTAACACGCCGACTGTTTCCGTTGTGAACAACGTTGACGTGAAGTGCGAAACCACCGCCGATGCCATTCGCGATGCGTTGGTTCGTCAGCTTTACAGCCCGGTTCAGTGGACTAAGACCGTTGAATTTATGGCATCTCAGGGCGTAGAGCACCTGTATGAAGTCGGTCCGGGTAAAGTCCTCACCGGTTTGACGAAACGTATTGTTGACACCCTGACTGCTTCGGCACTGAATGAGCCGGCGGCGTTGTCTGCGGCGCTAGAGCAATAAAAGAGGAAAACCATGAGTTTTGAAGGAAAAATCGCGCTGGTTACCGGTGCAAGCCGTGGCATTGGCCGCGCAATTGCTGAGACACTCGTTGCCCGTGGCGCGAAAGTGATCGGTACTGCAACAAGCGAAAGCGGCGCGCAGGCCATTAGCGATTACTTAGGTGCAAATGGTAAAGGTCTGATGTTGAATGTGACCGATCCTGCATCTATCGAATCTGTTCTGGAAAATATTCGTGCAGAATTTGGTGAAGTCGATATCCTGGTCAATAATGCCGGGATTACTCGTGATAACCTGTTAATGCGCATGAAAGATGACGAGTGGAACGATATCATCGAAACCAACCTGTCATCTGTTTTCCGTCTGTCAAAAGCGGTAATGCGAGCTATGATGAAAAAGCGTCATGGTCGTATTATCACTATCGGTTCTGTGGTTGGTACCATGGGAAATGCGGGTCAGGCTAACTACGCTGCGGCGAAAGCGGGTCTGATTGGCTTCAGTAAATCACTGGCGCGTGAAGTCGCGTCCCGTGGTATTACTGTAAACGTTGTTGCTCCGGGCTTTATTGAAACGGACATGACGCGTGCGCTGTCTGATGATCAGCGTGCGGGTATTCTGGCGCAGGTTCCTGCGGGTCGCCTTGGTGGCGCTCAGGAAATCGCCAGCGCGGTTGCATTTTTAGCTTCCGACGAAGCAAGTTACATCACTGGTGAGACTTTGCACGTCAACGGCGGGATGTACATGGTTTAACCACGATTGAAAAATATTTGCGTTATTAGGGCGAATGGCCTCAAAATAACGTAAAATCGTGGTAAGACCTGCCGGGATTTAGTTGCAAATTTTTCAACATTTTATACACTACGAAAACCATCGCGAAAGCGAGTTTTGATAGGAAATTTAAGAGTATGAGCACTATCGAAGAACGCGTTAAGAAAATTATCGGCGAACAGCTTGGCGTTAAGCAGGAAGAAGTTACCAACAATGCTTCCTTCGTTGAAGACCTGGGCGCGGATTCTCTTGACACCGTTGAGCTGGTAATGGCTCTGGAAGAAGAGTTTGATACTGAGATTCCGGACGAAGAAGCTGAGAAAATCACTACCGTTCAGGCTGCCATTGATTACATCAACGGCCACCAGGCGTAAGTGAACATCTCCAGGCGGTCATTCGACCGCCTGAGTTTTATCTTTTTTTCCCACTTGAATTATTTTTCCCTCCCTGGAGGACAACCGTGTCTAAGCGTCGTGTAGTTGTGACCGGACTGGGCATGTTGTCTCCTGTCGGCAATACCGTAGAGTCTACCTGGAAAGCTCTCCTTGCCGGTCAGAGTGGCATCAGCCTGATCGACCATTTCGATACTAGCGCCTATGCAACGAAATTTGCTGGCTTAGTAAAGGATTTTAACTGTGACGACATTATCTCGCGCAAAGAACAGCGCAAGATGGATGCCTTCATTCAATATGGAATTGTCGCTGGCGTTCAGGCCATGCAGGATTCTGGCCTCGAAATTACGGAAGAGAACGCTCACCGTGTTGGCGCCGCTATCGGCTCCGGTATTGGCGGTCTCGGTCTTATCGAAGAAAACCATACCTCTCTGGTAAATGGTGGACCGCGTAAGATCAGCCCGTTCTTCGTTCCGTCGACGATTGTTAACATGGTGGCGGGTCATCTGACCATCATGTACGGCCTGCAAGGGCCAAGCATCTCCATCGCCACGGCCTGTACTTCAGGCGTGCACAACATCGGTCATGCCGCGCGTATCATTGCATACGGCGATGCAGACGCGATGGTTGCGGGTGGAGCAGAAAAAGCCAGTACGCCGCTGGGTGTGGGTGGCTTTGGCGCAGCACGTGCGCTGTCTACGCGTAACGATAACCCGCAAGCGGCAAGCCGTCCGTGGGACAAAGAGCGTGACGGTTTTGTGCTGGGCGACGGCGCAGGTATGGTGGTACTCGAAGAGTACGAGCATGCGAAAGCACGTGGCGCAAAAATCTATGCTGAAGTGGTTGGCTTTGGTATGAGCAGCGATGCTTACCATATGACATCACCTCCGGAAAACGGTGCAGGTGCTGCACTGGCGATGGTCAATGCACTGCGTGATGCGGCGATTGAACCTGGACGTATTGGCTATGTCAATGCGCATGGTACGTCCACACCAGCAGGTGATAAAGCAGAAACCCAGGCCGTGAAATCGGTGTTTGGTGATGCTGCACGTAGCGTGATGGTCAGTTCAACCAAATCCATGACCGGACACCTGTTGGGTGCTGCGGGCGCGGTAGAGTCTATTTTCTCTATTCTGGCGCTGCGCGATCAGGCAGTTCCGCCAACCATCAACCTGGATAACCCGGATGAAGGTTGTGACCTGGACTTCGTTCCGCACGAGGCGCGTCAGGTTAGCGGTATGGAATATGCACTGTGCAACTCCTTCGGCTTCGGTGGCACCAACGGTTCTGTGATCTTCAAAAAGATCTAAACACCAGAAGGTGACCTACCAGGCTCTAAGAGAAAAGGCCCGCTTGTCGGGCCTTTTTTTATTCAATTTTCAGTCCTTGTCCTGGGTGACTCATCCTGCCAAACTAGCGGACCACGAATAAGGAGCCACTATGTTCTTAATTAATGGCCGTGAGCAGGAAATGCTGGCTGCCAGCGATCGGGCGACGCAGTTTGGTGATGGATGCTTTACCACTGCGCGTATTACCGACGGCAAAATTTGTTTTTTTGCAGCGCATCTCCAGCGTTTACAGGACGCATGCCAAGCATTGTTTATCCCCTTCGATAAGTGGTCAGAACTGCAAGCTGAAATGGAAAAACTGGCTGCAGGCCATGCACGTGGCGTACTGAAAGTGATTATCAGTCGTGGCAGTGGCGGTCGTGGTTACAGTGGGGCAAGCTGTCTTGAGCCGACTCGTATCCTCTCCGTTTCTGTTTACCCTGCACATTATGATAGCTGGCGAAAGCAAGGCATCGTGCTGGCGTTAAGTCCTGTTCGTCTGGGACGCAATCCGATGCTTGCCGGGCTTAAACATCTGAATCGGCTGGAGCAGGTGCTGATCCGCTCTCATCTTGAACAGACGGATGCCGATGAAGCGCTGGTGCTTGACAGCGAGGGATGGGTTACGGAATGCTGTGCGGCTAATTTGTTCTGGCGAAAAGACGACGTGGTTTATACGCCGCGGCTGGATCAGGCTGGTGTGAATGGCATTATGCGACAATTCTGTATACGTATGCTGGCACAATCGCCTTTCAGGGTTGTCGAAGTGTATGCCGGGTTGGAGGAGGTTATGCAGGCTGAAGAAATCGTCGTCTGCAATGCATTAATGCCTGTTCTCCCCGTGCGTACCTGTGATGACAGGCCGTTGTCTTCACGTTTGTTATTCAATTTTTTAGCCCCACTTTGTGAGCACCCAAATTAGTCATGAAAAAATTGTTACTCGTTGTCCTGTTATTGCTGGTTGTGCTGGGCATTGCCGCGGGAGTGGGAATGTGGAAAGTTCGCCATCTGGCGGACAGTAAGTTATTGATCAAAGAAGAGACTATTTTTACGCTAAAAGCGGGGACGGGCCGCCTGGCGCTGGGGGAACAGCTGTATACGGACAAGGTTATTAATCGTCCGCGGGTATTCCAGTGGTTATTACGTGTTGAACCCGATCTTTCGCATTTTAAAGCCGGAACCTACCGTTTAACGCCTGATATGACCGTACGCGAGATGCTGCAATTGCTGGAAAGCGGCAAAGAAGCACAGTTTCCGTTACGTCTGGTCGAGGGGATGCGCCTGAGCGATTACCTGAAACAATTGCGCGATGCGCCGTATATCAAGCATACGCTGAGCGATGATAGCTACGAAACCGTCGCCAGGGCATTGAAGCTGGAAAACCCGGAATGGGTGGAAGGCTGGTTCTGGCCAGATACCTGGATGTATACCGCGAATACTACTGATGTGGCGTTGCTGAAGCGTGCGAATCAAAAGATGGTTAAAACCGTGGATACGGTCTGGGAAGGGCGCGCTGATGGCCTGCCGTATAAAGACAAAAATCAACTGGTGACGATGGCCTCAATTATTGAGAAAGAGACCGCTGTTGCCAGCGAGCGTGACCAGGTGGCCTCAGTCTTTATTAACCGCTTACGTATCGGTATGCGCTTACAGACCGATCCGACCGTGATTTACGGTATGGGGGCACGGTATAATGGTAAATTGTCGCGTGCAGATCTGGAAATGCCGACCGCCTATAACACTTATACCATCACAGGTTTGCCGCCGGGTCCGATTGCCATGCCTGGTGAGGCTTCGCTGCAGGCGGCCGCACATCCGGCAAAGACCCCGTATCTCTATTTCGTGGCTGACGGTAAAGGCGGTCACACGTTTAACACTAATCTTGTCAGCCACAACCGCTCCGTGCAGGATTATCTGAAAGTGCTTAAGGAAAAAAATGGGCAGTAATTACATCGTCATCGAGGGCCTGGAAGGTGCCGGAAAAACCACTGCGCGTGACGTAGTGGTCGAGACACTTGAGCAGCTTGGGATTCGCGACATGGTATTTACCCGCGAACCCGGTGGGACCCAGCTTGCGGAGAAATTAAGAAGTCTGGTGCTGGACATCAAATCGGTTGGCGATGAAGTGATTACCGATAAAGCCGAAGTCCTGATGTTTTATGCCGCGCGCGTACAGCTGGTTGAAACCGTGATTAAGCCAGCGCTGGCAAAAGGCCGCTGGGTTATTGGCGATCGTCACGATCTGTCGACTCAGGCCTATCAGGGCGGCGGCCGTGGCATCGATCAAAACATGCTGGCAACACTGCGTGATGCCGTGCTAGGCGATTTTCGCCCTGACCTGACCCTGTATCTGGATGTGACACCCGAGGTAGGGTTAAAACGTGCTCGAGCACGTGGTGAACTGGACCGTATTGAACAGGAGTCTTTCGATTTCTTCAATCGCACCCGCGCACGCTACCTTGAACTGGCTGCCAAAGACGCCAGTATTCGTACGATTGATGCAACACAGCCGCTTGATGTCGTGATGGAGGATATCCGCAATACCATCACCGAGTGGGTGAAGGAGCAGGGCGCATGAAATGGTATCCATGGTTACGACCAGATTTTGAAAAACTGGTAGCCAGCTACCAGGCGGGTCGTGGTCACCATGCGCTACTGATTCAGGCGTTACCCGGAATGGGTGACGACGCGCTGATTTACGCTCTTAGCCGCTATTTAATGTGCCAGCAGCCGGAAGGACACAAAAGCTGCGGGCACTGCCGTGGCTGTCAGTTGATGCAGGCAGGTACACACCCTGACTACTATTCGCTGCTGCCAGAAAAAGGAAAAAGTACGCTGGGTGTTGATGCGGTACGTGAAGTCAGTGAGAAGCTCTACGAGCACTCACGGCTGGGAGGGGCAAAGGTGGTATGGATCCCCGATGCTGCTCAGTTGACCGATGCGGCAGCCAATGCTTTGCTGAAAACGCTGGAAGAGCCACCGGCACAGACCTGGTTTTTCCTCGCCAGCACAGAGCCGGCAAGATTATTGGCGACGCTACGCAGCCGCTGTCGGTTACATCATCTTGCTCCCCCGCCTGAATCGTATGCCATTTCCTGGCTTGCCCGCGAAGTGACGGCATCTCAGGAGGCGCTACTGAGCGCATTACGGCTGAGTGCCGGGTCGCCCGGAGCGGCATTAACGTTGCTACAAGCTGAAAGCTGGGCGCACCGGACTGACTTCTGTGTGGCACTGGCGAACACATTGCAATCCGGCGACTGGTATATCCTGTTGGCGGCACTTAATCATGAGCAAGCTGCGACCCGTTTACACTGGCTGGCAACGTTGTTTACAGATGCCCTCAAACGCCCGTATGGTGTGGCCCATTTAACCAATCCTGACGCTCTGGCGTTGATATCGTCAATCGCTGAGCGGTTATCCGTTGCGCAGATACAGGCGATACTCGGTGATGTTTGTCACTGTCGTCAGCAATTGCTAAATGTGACCGGCGTAAACCGTGAACTGGTATTAACCGATCTTATTCTCCGTACTGAGCATTATCTGCAACCAGGCACCATACTGCCTGTTCCCCATCTTTGAGAGAGACATTATGTTCTTAGTCGACTCACACTGCCATCTTGATGGTCTGGATTATCAATCTTTGCATAAGGACGTGGATGACGTGTTGGCGAAAGCGGCCGCGCGTGATGTGAAGTTCTGTCTTGCCGTTGCCACCACGCTACCGGGATACCGCAGTATGCGCGAACTGGTTGGTGAGCGTGACAATGTGGTTTTCTCATGTGGTGTTCATCCGCTAAACCAGGATGAAACCTATGATGTCGAGGATTTGCGTCGTTTTGCCGCCGAAGAGGGCGTCGTTGCGATGGGTGAAACGGGGTTAGACTATTTTTACACACCGGAAACTAAAGTTCGCCAGCAGGAATCATTCATCCACCATATCCAGATTGGCCGTGAGTTACACAAGCCAGTTATCGTTCATACCCGCGATGCGCGTGCCGATACGCTGTCGATTCTGCGCGAAGAAAAAGTGACGGATTGTGGCGGCGTACTACACTGTTTTACAGAGGACAGGGAAACTGCGGGTAAATTGCTGGATCTCGGATTTTATATTTCATTTTCTGGCATCGTCACGTTCCGCAATGCCGAACAGCTCCGTGATGCCGCGCGTTATGTTCCTCTGGATCGTTTGTTGGTTGAGACTGATTCCCCATACCTTGCGCCTGTACCGCATCGCGGAAAAGAGAATCAGCCCGCAATGGTTCGTGATGTCGCAGAGTACATGGCCGTATTGAAAGGTGTTGCCGTTGAAGAACTGGCGCAAATCACCACAGATAACTTTGCCCGCCTGTTTCACATCGACGCTTCTCGCCTGCAATCAGTCCGCTAACTGAGTTTTTTTAAAGCTCGTAATTAATAAATAAAGCGAGTAAAGTTCACCGCCACAAAATGGGCGGTGAATAACCAGTTGGAAACATTCAGATACTCATTTTATCGGAATGTGCGAGTTTTTCGGCCATCCACAGCTGAATTGTGATAGCCGTCAAACAAAAATGAACTGAATTATTTTACTCTGTGTAATAAATAAAGGGTACTTAGATGCCCTGTCCACGGCGAGGTTCTCCCCCCTCGCCAATGCGTGAGAACGTAGAAATACACAATATCATGCAAGCTTGCGTCAAGACGGCAAGTGAGTGAATCGTCAGGAGCTTACGTGGGTAAGCCACTGGGGTAAATGAACGCAGCCAACGCCGAGGCGGCTTGCAGGATGAAGTGTATAAAAGCACAAATACTCAGGAGCACTCCTAATTATGTTTAAGAATGCATTTGCTAACCTGCAAAAGGTCGGTAAATCGCTGATGCTGCCGGTATCCGTACTCCCGATTGCAGGTATCCTGCTGGGTGTCGGTTCCGCTAACTTCAGCTGGCTGCCAGCCGTTGTATCGCACGTAATGGCAGAAGCAGGCGGTTCTGTTTTTGCGAACATGCCGCTGATTTTCGCTATCGGTGTTGCGTTAGGCTTCACCAACAACGACGGCGTATCTGCTCTGGCATCAGTTGTTGCCTACGGCATCATGGTCAAGACCATGGCTGTTGTTGCGCCGCTGGTTCTGCATTTACCTGCTGAAGAGATCACAGCGAAACACCTGGCAGATACGGGTGTTCTCGGGGGGATTATCTCCGGTGCGATCGCAGCGTATATGTTCAACCGCTTCTACCGAATCAAATTGCCTGAGTACCTCGGCTTCTTTGCCGGTAAGCGCTTCGTTCCTATTATTTCTGGTCTGGCTGCCATCTTCACCGGTGTGGTCCTGTCCTTCATTTGGCCGCCGATCGGTACTGCTATTCAGACGTTCTCCCAGTGGGCGGCGTACCAGAACCCAGTTGTCGCATTCGGTATCTATGGTTTCATCGAACGCTGCCTGGTGCCGTTTGGTCTGCACCATATCTGGAACGTTCCATTCCAGATGCAGATCGGTGAATACACCAACGCTGCGGGTCAGGTATTCCACGGCGACATCCCTCGCTATATGGCAGGTGACCCAACTGCGGGTAAACTGTCTGGTGGCTTCCTGTTTAAAATGTACGGCCTGCCTGCTGCTGCTATTGCAATCTGGCACTCTGCTAAACCGGAAAACCGCGCGAAAGTGGGCGGTATCATGATCTCCGCTGCGTTGACCTCGTTCCTGACCGGTATTACCGAGCCGATCGAGTTCTCCTTCATGTTCGTGGCACCGATCCTGTACATCATCCACGCTATTCTGGCTGGTCTGGCATTCCCAATCTGTATTCTGCTGGGTATGCGCGACGGTACATCGTTCTCCCACGGTCTGATCGACTTTATCGTTCTGTCCGGTAACAGCAGCAAGTTGTGGTTGTTCCCGATTGTCGGTATCGGTTATGCGATCGTGTACTACACCATTTTCCGTGTGTTGATTAAAGCGCTGGACCTGAAAACTCCGGGTCGTGAGGATGCGACTGAAGACAATAAAGCGGGCGCGACTGGCGAAATGGCTCCGGCCCTGGTTGCCGCGTTCGGTGGTAAAGAAAACATCACTAACCTCGATGCGTGCATCACGCGTCTGCGCGTCAGCGTTGCTGACGTTGCCAAAGTGGATCAGGCTGGCCTGAAGAAACTGGGTGCGGCAGGCGTTGTGGTCGCGGGCTCTGGTGTTCAGGCGATTTTCGGTACCAAGTCCGATAACCTGAAAACTGAAATGGATGAGTACATCCGTAACAGCTAAGCAGTAAGAAGTTGGGGAGAACTAAGGCAGCCTGCGGGCTGCCTTTTTTATGTTTTAATTAGCTTGAACGCGAATCGGCGCCGTTGCAGCGAACAGCCATGGGCGCGCGTCGCTGCCCACGCGTGGCGATAGCGTTTCTCTTACCTGTTGATGATAATCATCAATCCACTGTTTCTCTGCATCACTCAGCAGATGCAATTCCACAAGGTTCAGATCGATGGGGACCAGCGTCAGGGTAGAGAAGCGGCAAAAACCGGGTCGGCTATTGATAATCTCCACCTGATTTTCAATGCGGATGCCATATTGTCCAGCCAGATAATAACCGGGTTCGATGGTGATAATGTTACCCGCCACCAAAGGCCAGGGATTTACTTTTTTTGCAATTCGATGGGGTTGTTCATGGATCAGTAGCTGGTGGCCTACACCGTGTCCTGTGCCGTGGTCAAAATCCAGACCCAACTCCCAAAGCGCCCGGCGGCTAAACGCATCCAATTGATGACCCTGCGTGCCGCTGGGGAATTGCAATGAGATCAGTGATAAAAACCCTTTCAGCACGGCGGTGTAATGCAGTCGTCGCTGCGGATCCTGTGGACCAAAGGCGAGTGTTCTTGTTGTATCCGTAGTACCATTTTTATACTGGCCGCCGGAATCATTCAGATACATTGCCTGTGTGGTGATGGGCGTATTTGTTTTCTCACTGGAATGGTAATGGCACATCGCCGCATTGCTGGCAGAGGCGGAAATAGTACTGAAACTTTGTTCTATAAATCCTGGCTGCTGCTGGCGAAACGCCAGCTGTTTGGCCTGTGCTTCCAGTTCAGTGACAGGATTACCTGCTGCCTCGCGCAGCGGGACCTCATGCGCCAGCCAGGCCAGAAAGTTTACCCATGCGGCACCATCCTGTTCATGGCATTCCCGATACCCTGACAGTTCAACATCATTTTTATGCGCTTTAATTAATGTGATGGGATCGGGGGCCCAGAGAACCTCTCCCCCGTTTTGCTCAATGGCGAACCGCAGCGCGACTGGCGCATAGTCTTTATCAACCAGGAAACGCTTACCTTGGGCAAGTTGCTGGCAGCGTGGGAGAAAGTTCTCTTGTGGGGCCAGCGTGACCGTCTCCAGCAATGATGCAGGCAGTTGCTGCGTCTTATTATTATCAACAAACCACTCCAGTTCGCCGCTGCGATGGAGCAGGGCAAACGAAAAAGGAACCGGAACCATCGCAAGATCGGCTCCACGTACATTGAGTAGCCAGGCGATGTTATCCGGTAGCGTGATCGCCAGCACGTCGGCCTGATGCTGAGTCAGTTGCTCCACTATTCGTACGCGCTTATGCGCGCTACTTTCACCGCTTATCTCAATGGGCATTTCACGAATAACACCACAGGGGGCAGCTGGACGGTCGAGCCAGATCTGGTCGAAGGGATCGCGTTCCATCGGAATCAGTTTGCAGTGAGTGGCCGACAGTGCTTCAAATTGACTGTTGACCATCAGCAGAGGTTCAAAGCCGATACGCGCACCAGAGGTTACGTAAGCCTGCAAATAGTCGGCCAGAGGTTCATCGTGCAAATGATGGATTTCAAAATCATCGAGAGAGACTTCGTTACGCACCTGGACCTGATAGCGCCCATCGACAAACATCAGCGCGCGATCGCGAAGTACCAATGCAAGACCAGCGGAACCGCTAAAGCCGGTGAGCCAGGCCAGTTTATTGTCGTGCGGTGTGCAATCTTCGCTCTGATGAGCATCGGCACGGGGGACAATCATGCCATCCAGTCCCTGAGCTAATAGCAGACTGCGCAGGGCGGAAAGGGGAGTTGAGTTGTGCATAGTTACCTTCAGGCCTTAACGGAACGGCGGTTCGTTGAATGTACGTAATTTGCGGGAATGCAGCCGGTCGCCTTCAGCACGCAGTCGGTCGATAGCCCGGATGCCAATTTGCAAGTGCTCAGAAATAGCCCCTTCATAAAAACGGTTGGCCTGACCTGGCAGTTTGATCTCGCCATGCAGTGGCTTGTCGGAAACACACAGCAACGTGCCATAAGGGACGCGGAAGCGGTAGCCCTGGGCTGCAATGGTGGCACTCTCCATATCAATAGCGACGGCACGACTGAGGTTAAAACGCAGCGCAGAAGCGGAATAGCGTAATTCCCAGTTACGATCGTCGGTGGTGACGACGGTGCCGGTACGTAGCCGCTGTTTAACCTCTTCACCCGGCATGCCGCTGACTTCTTTGGTGGCGTCATACAGTGCGCGCTGAACTTCGGCGATGCTGGGAATCGGAATATCCGGCGGCAGCACGGCATCCAGTACATGGTCGTCGCGCAGATAGGCATGAGCCAGAACATAATCACCAATTGCCTGACTTTCGCGCAGGCCACCACAGTGGCCAATCATCAACCAGACGTCAGGACGCAGCACGGCCAGATGATCGCAAATGGTTTTGGCGTTAGAGGGGCCGACGCCGATATTAACCAGCGTGATCCCCTGACCGTCGGCGGTAATTAAATGCCAGGCTGGCATCTGGTGTTTTTTCCACGCCAGATCGGAGATGGCCTCTTCCGGTGCTTCAGTTTCTGCAGTGATCCAGATCCCCCCTGCGCATGACAGCGCAATATAGGGACTGTCCGGGTCAAGAATTTGACTACAGCCCCAACGGACGAATTCATCCACGTAGCGGGTGTAGTTGGTGAACAGCACGAAGGGCTGAAAATGCTCAACCGGTGTTCCTGTGTAATGACGCAGGCGCGCCAGAGAAAAATCGACCCGACGGGCGTCGAAGTGCGACAGCGGAGAAAACTCTGCCGGATGGTAGGTACCATCTGCCGTTTCGTCACCAATTTGTGAGAGTTCGGTAGTAGGGAAATGGCGCGTTAACCCGGCACTCATCGAGCGGTCGAGCGTGAGTTCAGAACCGTCAATTACATACGGATAGGGGATTTCATGCTGTGATGGCTCGACGGAAATATGCGCATCATAATCCTGATACAGCAGCGTCAGTTGTTCTTCAAGATAAGGGCGAAAAAGCGACGGGCGGGTGATGGTCGTGGTATAGCAGCCTGCATGGGTAAAACGTCCGTATGCGCGTGTTTTCGGTGGGTTTGTGGCACTGCCATCCCAGGTGACACAAAGCGATGGGTAAACAAAAAGACCGTTTTGGCGGGCGGTGTCGTCAGGGAGCGTCCCTGTTTCAATATACTTACCAATGGCACTACGCAGAGCCTTTACCGACTGCTCATACAGCGCGTCCAGTTTATCCAGTGCCTGAGCGGGTGTCAGGCTGGAGCCCTTATTGTTCATGTCTGTCTCCTTGTTCCACAGATGTACTGTTCTCCCGATAGTATGTCACAGGAATGTGAAACAAAAGTCAGACGTTGAGGAAGATTATGCGAAGACCCGATGGCCTTCGCATAAAGGTTTACGCGTGTTGCTTATCTCTCATCAGCATTGCGGTGACGGCCGAAATAAGGCATCCGGCCATCAGGTAAATGGCAACGCTGTGCCAGTCGCCGCCGGAGAAAGTCACTAATGCAGCGGCAATAAAAGGCGTAAAACCACCGCCGACAACGCTGGCAACCTGATAGCCCACGCCCGCGCCACTGTAGCGATAGCTTGCGCCAAACAGGCCGGTAAACATAGGCTGCTGTACGCAGACCACCATATCGTGCGCAATGTTGGCCAACATAATCGCGAAGAACACTATCCAGAAGATGGACTGCGCTTCCAGGGCCATGAAGAACGGGAAAGCGCTGAGTGTACCGACCAGTGCTCCGGTAATATAAACGCGCCGACGGCCAAAGCGATCGGCAAGCCAGGCAAAGCAGGGGATGGTCAAACAACTCAGCCCACCAACCAGTAATCCGATATTCAGAAACAGTTCGCGCGGCAGCCCGAGGTTTTGGGTGGAGTAGTTGAGAGCAAACGCGGTGACGATGTACATCGTCAGGAGCTCACACAGACGCAGGGCGATAATTTTCAGAAATGCCCCTGGGTGACGGGTGAGTGCCTCGATAACCGGCAGTCGTTTTTTCACCGGTTGGGGTTCCTGTTTTTGCTGTTCGAATTCAGCCGATTCATCCATTCTGTTGCGCATCCACAGCGCGCCCAGAACCAGCACAATGCTGAACAGGAACGGAATACGCCAGCCCCAGCTCAGGAACTGCTCATCGGTTGTTTGCGAGCTAATCAACGAGACCAGCCCCGTAGAGAGCAGTAGCCCGACGCCGTAACCGACCTGAACGCCGCTACTGTAGAAAGCTTTTTTATTTTTCGGGGCACTTTCAACAGAGAGTAATGCCGCGCCACCCCACTCGCCGCCGACGGCGAAACCCTGAATGGCACGTAGCGTCACCAGCAGGACAGGTGCCCACCAGCCAATGGTGTCGAAAGAGGGAATGATACCAATCAGTGCAGTTGCAATCCCCATCATCCAGACGGTAAGCATCAACATTCGTTTGCGGCCCAGGCGATCGCCAAAGTGGCCGAAGATGATTCCGCCTAGTGGGCGGAACAGAAACCCGACACCAAAGGTGGCGAAGGCAGCGAGCGTCCCCATTGCTGGGCTAACCTGCGGAAAAAATTCGCGGTTGAATACCAGCGCGGCGGTGATGCCATAAAGCAGAAAGTCATACCAGTCGACCACGGCACCCGCGAAGCTGCCGAGTGCGGCGCGTCGGGCACGGTTAAGCGATGAGGTGTCCTGCTGGGGACCCGTGGAGGTGAGGGTGGAATCCATAGTTATCCTGTCTGTACTGTTTTTTAATTATTAGTATTGGAGTTAGGTTACGCACATTGCAGTCGAGATATAAACGACTGTAATGAGACTACCGCGACAGACGAGAAGATAAAACGATTTTATCCCTTACAAGAGGGCAAGATGAAAAATAAGACGATTGAAGAAATTAATAAGCAAAAAGCCTGCTTAGTTTCCTAAGCAGGCTTCTTAAATTTGGCTCCTCTGACTGGACTCGAACCAGTGACATACGGATTAACAGTCCGCCGTTCTACCGACTGAACTACAGAGGAATCGTGTGAACGAGGCGCATATTAGCGGGGGCGATGGGGGTTGTCAAAGGGGTAAATGAAATTGTGTGTTCGTTTGCTGACAAATTCAACAAAGCGGCGATCTTTCATGCTTTTTAGGCATTTGCCCCATTCTGGTGCGTGTCTACCTCTTGTGGGGCAGTCCGGAAAAAGGCGGAATCAGTAGAAGCTATCCCTTTCCTGCGCTATCCCTTACTTAACGGGAGCTTAACATTAAATAATCGTCGACAGATGAAACTGGCAAGTATCTTGCAATCCTGAGTTTCATGACTGCCAGCATGGGTTCTGGTATTCCGACAGGAGGCAAAATGAACTTCAGACGACTGAAATACTTCGTAAAAATCGTCGATATTGGTAGCCTGACCCAGGCAGCGGAAGTGTTGCATATCGCTCAACCCGCGCTGAGCCAGCAGGTTGCTACGCTGGAGGGGGAACTGGATCAACAGTTGTTGATCCGCACTAAACGCGGGGTGACGCCGACGGAGGCGGGGAAAGTGTTGTATACGCACGCCCGGACGATATTACGTCAGTGTGAACAGGCACAGCTTGCGGTCAATAATGTAGGGCAGACCCTGAGTGGACACGTCTCTATTGGCCTGGCACCTGGCACTGCAGCATCATCAATTACCATGCCGTTATTACAGACCGTTCGCGCCGAGCTGCCCGATGTACTGGTCTATTTGCATGAAAACAGCGGGGCGGTGCTGAACGATAAATTGCTCAGTGGTCAATTAGATATGGCGGTGCTCTACGAGCGCTCGCCGATCGCGGGTATTTCCAGTCAACCGTTACTCAAAGAGGATCTTTTCCTGGTGGGGACGCGTGAATGTCCTGGGCCAAGTGTCGATTTAACGGCAGTCGCCGAGATGAATTTGTTTCTGCCACGGGATTACAGTGCGGTTCGCCTCCGTGTTGACGAAGCCTTCTCACTGCGCCGCTTAACGGCCAAAGTAATAGGTGAAATTGATTCTATCTCTACCCTAACGGCCGCGATTGCCAGCGGTATGGGGGTGACGGTTTTGCCTGAATCAGCAGCCCGGGCATTATGTCATGCAGCGAATGGCTGGATGGCGCGGATTACAACGCCCTCAATGAATCTGCCCCTCTCGCTTAATATGTCAGCCAGAGGCAGTTTGACACCACAGGCTCAGGCGGTGAAAGAAATTCTGTTGTCGCTGGTTAGCCGTCCGGCTCTGGACAATCGTGAGCTACAGTTGGTGAGTTAAACCTTATTCCAGCCAGGAATAAGATGCAGGTTTTTATTATTTGTTATGCCGGGCGTCAGACTTTAACAATAGCGTAATGTCTGATGTACCCGGAGCGAAAAGTGAATTTCCAGCAACTTAAAATAATCCGCGAGGCGGCCCGCCAGGATTACAACCTGACGGAAGTCGCGAATATTCTTTATACCTCTCAGTCGGGGGTAAGTCGGCATATTCGTGAACTTGAAGACGAACTTGGCATCGAAATTTTTATTCGCCGTGGCAAGCGTTTACTTGGCATGACCGAACCGGGGAAGGCGTTGCTGGTGATCGCTGAGCGTATTCTTAATGAAGCCAGCAATGTTCGCCGACTGGCGGACCTGTTTACCAATGATACGTCTGGTGTGTTGACCATTGCGACCACACACACACAGGCGCGCTATAGTCTGCCTGCGGTGATCAAAGCATTTCGTGAACTCTTCCCGGAGGTTCGCCTGGAGCTTATCCAGGGGACACCGCAAGAAATTGACGTTCTTCTGCAAAATGGTGGCGCTGACATTGGTATTGCCAGTGAACGACTCAGCAGCGATCCGCTGTTGGTGGCGTTTCCCTGGTTTCGTTGGCAGCACAGCCTGCTCGTTCCACATGATCATCCATTAGTTAAGGCTTCCCCGCTTACGCTTGAGTCTATTGCTCACTGGCCGCTCATTACCTATCGGCAGGGTATTACGGGGCGCTCACGTATTGATGAGGCATTTGCGCGTAAAGGGTTGGTGCCGGATATTATCCTCAGTGCACAGGACTCGGATGTGATTAAAACGTATGTCGCGCTTGGGCTGGGAATCGGGCTGGTGGCGGAGCAATCCAGTGACGAGCAGGAGGAGGGGACGTTAACCCGCCTTGATACCCGGCATTTATTTGATGCGAACACCGTTTGGCTGGGGCTCAAACGCGGTCAGTTGCAGCGCAATTACGTCTGGCGCTTCATCGAGCTATGCAACGCAGGTTTATCTGTGGAAGAGATTAAACGCCAGGCAATGGAGCCTGATGAAGTGATGATTGATTATCAAATATAAAGCAAGAAGCCTGCTTAGTTTCCTAAGCAGGCTTCTTAAATTTGGCTCCTCTGACTGGACTCGAACCAGTGACATACGGATTAACAGTCCGCCGTTCTACCGACTGAACTACAGAGGAATCGTGTGAACGAGGCGCATATTACTGACCTCACCATGACGTGTCAACAGTAAAATTAATACGCCATATCAATTGGTTAATTAATCTTCAAATTCAGTATTAATGCACATTTGATGAGCGAAAATGGTCTTCTTCCTGGCTATCGCGCAACCGAAGCATTGGATTCTGGCGATAGAACTGGAAAAAGCGTTGCCACAATGCCGGGAAACGTGGTGCAAACAACTCGGGGGCGCTGAAGAAATACTCGGATAATACCGCAAAGCATTCTGCAGGATCGGTTGCTGCGTAGGCATCTATACTGCAGGCCGTTTCACCCACTAGATCGATTTCATCCTGGATATTGTTCATCGCGGCATGGAGATCATGCTCCCAGTTCGCAATTTCCCTCAGCGGGATAGCCGGAACGCCGCTGGCGCGATCGCCATTACGCATATCAAGTTTATGTGCCACTTCATGAATAATCAGATTAAAGCCGGAAGCATCGAAGGAGTCCTGTATATCAAGCCAGTTCAGGATCACAGGACCCTGTTGCCAGCTTTGGCCTGACTGAATAATCCGTTGATTGTGCACCAGCCCAATATCATCTTCCCATTCGTCATCCACGACAAACGGGGCAGGGTAAATGAGGACTTCATGAAAACCATCAAGCCACTCGATGCCTAATTCCAGAACAGGCAAACAGAAAAGCAGAGCAATTCGTGCACTTTTTAGTGCGTCCAGTTCAAATCCTTGTAGTGCAACCAATCTTTTTTGCTGTAAAAAACGCTCGGCCAGGGCAATAAGCCTGGCTTGTTCTTGTTCAGTAAGATTCACCAGAAGAGGAATTGCCAGGGCATCATCCCAGGGCCAGTCATCATTCCGGGCTGTTTCTTGCTCTTTCCAGGGCCACTTAATCATCGTTTTGCTCGCAAACTCGTCACTTGAACGAAATTGACGGAACTGGGTCTGTTAAAATGCCAAATTACCTGGCATCATGGCAACCACCAGAACGGAGAGATGCCAGAGCGGCTGAATGGACCGGTCTCGAAAACCGGAGTAGGGGCAACTCTACCGGGGGTTCAAATCCCCCTCTCTCCGCCACTATTCAAACACTTGCACGCCTTGCTTTCAACGACAGCAGCTACAGATGTTTTTTTCTTTGAGTATCCTCACAAGTTTGTCGTTCTATTGCCTTCGCGACATAAAAATCCGCTTCAAATAAACAAAAAGCCCGCTTCATATGAAGCAGGCCTGATACGTCTTGTACAAAATTAGAACTGGTAGACTAAACCAACGGCAACAATATCGTCGGTTGCGATGCCATTGCTTTCATAGAAGCTGTCATCTTCATCCAGCAGGTTGATTTTGTAATCAACGTAGGTGGACATATTTTTGTTGAAGTAATAAGTCACACCGACATCAACATATTTTACCAGGTCTTTGTCAACGTAACGCCAATTACCATGGCTGACTCTCTGACCGCCTAAATCACTGCCTTTGGACTGCAGGTAAGATACGGACGGACGCAGACCGTAATCGAACTGGTACTGAGCCACAACTTCAAAGTTTTGCGTTTTGTTTGCGATACCGCCTTTATCAACATCGTCACCAGCAGCATTTTTATAAGTACCTTTGCCGTATGCAGTCATATTGCGGGTTTCTGCATACATCACAGCCAGATAGATATCATTGGCATCATATTTTGCACCAATGGTCCAGGCATCCGCTTTGTCACCGCCAGCATAGCTGTTACGGCTATTAATGCCATCGTTGTAACCGCGGGCGACCTGATTATCGGTACGGTCAGATGAAGAATACGCCGCACCCAGGCTTAAACCGAAGTCGAAGTCATAGGAGGTGGACATACCGAACCCGTCGCCGTTTTCACGAGACAGTTTACGGTCACCACCGTTGCCAGTACCTTCGCCTGAACCTGGGTTTTCATTATTACCCTGGTACTGCAGAGCGAAGTTCAGACCGTCGACCAGACCAAAGAAACCATGGTTACGATAAGTGGCAACACCGTTGGTACGGCCTGTCATATAAACGTCGGTCTGGGTGTAGGTATCGCCACCGAATTCTGGCAGCATATCGGTCCACGCTTCTACATCGTATACCACGCCATAGTTACGACCGTAATCGAAGGTGCCATATTCGCCAAAGCCTAAACCAGCGAAGCCCAGACGAGTCCAGGAGTTTGCGCCTTCACCTTCGGTGCTGTTAGCCTGAACGTTATATTCCCACTGGCCGTAACCCGTCAGCATGTTATTGATCTGAGTTTCGCCTTTGAAGCCAACACGAACGTAAGTCTGGTCGCCATCATCGCTCGCATCATCAGAGAAATAATGTAAGCCATCTACTTTACCGTACAGATCTAATTTATTGCCGTTCTTATTATAGATTTCAGCTGCATTTGCAGCGCTGGCCGCTAATAACGCGGGGACAATAATTGCCAGTACTTTTCTTTTCATTATGTATTTCCTTATGATAATAATTTATATGAATATGTAGTGCATCCAAAAAACTACATTTTGATACTATCTATGAAG